>DMZB01000195.1 GCA_003482405.1 Lactobacillus sp.
ATAAAGAATTTGGCAGACGTGGCACTTTAAAAAAAGATGCTATGGATAGCCGTATTAATACAGGATTTAATTTTGAGACAGGCACTGGTGGAGATAATTTATACGTGTTTGAATCACCAATTGATGCTTTGTCCTATTTTCAATTACATGCTGCTGAACTTAGTCAAACTAATAATTCTTTTCTTAGTCTCGATGGAGCCGGGAGCAAAATCGGCACAGTGTCACGATATGCACAAGAATATCACCAGGAACTTTTTAAACAAGTACATTTGTGCTTGGATAACGATAATGCCGGAAAGATGGGCGAGCTGGAGTATTTAGATCAATACAACAGTTTGTATGGACAACCCGTGATTGAAGTCCCGCTGAAGGGCAAAGATTGGAACGAACAACTTACAAGTGGTTTTGGACCTGGGCATACGCAGCTCTCGGCAAAAGAGTTCTTAACAGACTTGGCTAAAGTTCCTGTAGTTCAAAGAGATCCCAAACTCGATCACAAAATTAGTCAAGGATATAACAATATGTATTCGAAGAGTCGTGCCCGTTAAGAGCACGGCTTTTTGCGTGAGATGGCGAATGTTGTTTCCATTGTGTAAAAGTTCATGATGCGTGGTGTAACGCAGAAATCATTCAGGAGATGGAAATATGATCAATATCAAGGCTCTACAGCAAGATGCGCTCGTCAAAGAGCACGTTAAGGCGTATAAGGTCGGTAAGCAATGGGTGTTTGCGGGGATCTTTGTATTGTCGACTATGGGCATGATGGGGGCCGATTCAACAGCTCATGCTGATGCAACTCCATTAAGTTCAACAACGCCCGCTGTTGCAGCTCAACAAGAGGGGAAGACTAGTAGTCAGAGTGCGCCTTCCTCGAACCCCACAGCAGCCCCGTCCAATCAGTCTCAGTCAGTTACATCTAACACAACTAAAAACAATGTAAGCACGCCAGTTTCTTTAGGTTCAACTAAGGCAGAGACCACGACCGACTCGGTTTCATCTTTACCGGCAACGTCACTGGCTCCAGCCAGTATGGCTAGCCAATCAACGCCATCTGCAACATCTACAGCTGTTCCTTCAGCAGTGAGTCAAGCAACATCTACTGCTCCGGATTCGTTAGCCAATAAGGTCAGTCAGACGGCAAATTCGGAAACTAGTGCAACGAGTGTTGCTTCAGCAACTAGTACAACAACGTCGTCAGCTAATGGTTCACAAGCTGTTAGTGCAACAAGTGCAAGTAGCACTTCCTCGGCAGCTCAGAACTTAGCGACTTCTGCGACAGGTAAAACGTCGAATGCATCACAATTTCAGGCAGCTAGTTCAACTAGTACGGCATCTGCCGAATCCCATATAGCTTCCATTGCCAGCCAAAGTGACGCATCCCAGAGTGTGAACACAGTTGATCTAGGGGACGTGACAGATGCAGTAGCTCAGGCAGCTAAGAATCATGCGTCAGCGGTCTATGCAGCAAGTAAGACACCACAAGAATTAACACGAATAGCAGCGGCTAGCAATGTTACGAATACTGCTGGTCGATTGTCTCCAGATGAAACAACGCAAAACAAGCAAGGCCTGTTAATCACAAATGATAAGAACTCAATCACAAGTTGGGCAGTTACCGGCTTACCTAGTGATATGACTCAAAATATTTATGATGCTAGCAATGTACCTACAAATATTAATTATTTGGCCTCGAGCAATGGCATCAAGGAACTTGACCTAAATGGGCCAATTGGAGCAGATACCAGTAACTTAAAAGTGGTTGGGACTTATGAACCAGCTGGTGCTTCTTTTAATGGGCAAAAGATTTCGAAAATTGTTGTCACATTTGATAAATTCAGTCCTTATTTGACAGATAAATCTTTGAATCGAGATATCATATTTAGCAACAATCTTTTTGGTGGTATGTGGACTGTTGGTTGGGATTATGATTTCACGCCTGTTTTTTATGATCAAAATGGAAATGTGATTGACTTGACTCCTAAGGATGGGGTTGCAGCGTTTCTTAGTTTTTGGTCTTTGAATAATGAGCCAACGGTTGATGGCAGTTGGACAATTGATCATTCATCGCACGTTACGGGTACTGATCAAGATCATGTCGAATATGTTCAGGCAATGAATGGTCAGAAAGCGTACGTTGCGGATCATTCCTCGGTAATTGTTGACAACACGGGGAAAGCATATGCGCCTCATAACAATGATCCACAGCGTATGTTCGCAGACGCTGTCACTAATCCCGAATATGGTGGTGGAATTCCAGATTGGGATTGGTTAGGAAACAAGGATTATGCGCTGGGTGCTGTTATGTACCAGTTAAATGGTGGTACGAACACGTTTAGAGTTGGCATGAACTATAACAATGCGACTCCCCTTTTTAATAACCAAAGCTACTGGATTACGTTTGGCTCAGCTCCATTAGGTAATACGGCTTCGCCGGCGCCGGTAAAGACGGTCACAGACACCTCAGGACGTTCAATTGACGGCCAGAAAGTATTGCCCGGTAGCGTTATTAATTACAAGGTTGAACAGGACATTAACCACTTTGGTACCGATTTATTGTATCCGTATACTAACTTTGAAATTGATGATACGTTGCCTAACCAAGTCAATGGCCTGACTAGTGATTATAAATTAGTGGCCATCAATAATGATGGTTCACAATCGGACGTTGATACTGGCTGGTACAAGATTATAACGAGTGCTCAAGGTGTTGTATCTGCCTCGCTGATGAGTAATATTTTGGCTGATGGCACTTCAGGCTTCTATGCGCCAACTGCTAAGGGCTATGAGCTAGTAATGCCAGTTTCTGTCAAAATGGACGCCAGTGGGACGCTTGTTAATACGGCGTCTACAAACGTTGGTAAAACCCATCAAGATACTAACACGACGCACAATCCGGTTGTCTTGATTACTCCAACAAAAACGGTAACCGATCAAAATGGCAATGACATCAATGGTAAGAACTCTGTTCGTGGAGACACAAAAGATTACGAGATTTTGTGGGACTTACGCGACGTTGATGGCACTGCTTTGACACAAGACCAGATTAATAAAGGTGTGTCGATTTGGGACTTCTATCCAGCACGGTATGAGAGCATTCAAAAAGGCACCCTAGTAATCAAGGATGCCAATGGTAAAGACATTTCGAGTGAGGTCTCCATCGATTGGGATGATGCTGATGGCAAGTTTACTGTCTCGGCAAAAGATCCCGTTCAATTTATCACCGAGCACAAGGGAACTGAACCTAAAGTCGATTTTAAAACTACAGTTAAAGCTGATGTTGAAGGAGAGTCAGACAACACTGCACATCAGAACACGTTCGGCAATGACACACCGACAAACACAATTGGCACGCACGTGAACATTACGAAGCCAACTAAAGAGGTTGTTGCGAATACAACTGATCCTACCAACATTGATGGCAAGAGCTTTGCACTTAATACCAATTTCGATTATGAAGTTGATAGCTCAACTCGGCCAGCCAATTATGCAGGGATCACTGAGTCTTGGACTGGTAGTGACTATCTTGATATTAAGCACGATCAATACAATGGTCAGACTAAGATTGTCACGACTCAAGACATTACGTTAGATAACGGCAGTGTCATTAAGGCCGGCCAGGACATCACAAATTACTTTACGACTGCCTATGATTCAGCGACAGGTCATTTGGGTATCGAGATGAATTCAGACTTGCTGAAGATTTTGAATTCACCGATAAACAAAACTACGGCGCAAGGATGGAAAGGATTTATTGGTGTTAAGGCTATCGCCGTTGGAACTGCTACTAACAAGTGGCAAGAAGACTATAACAATACGCCTGACACTTCGAACACGGTCACTCACGTCACACCTAATGATCCGGCACCAACCAAGACAGTTGACGATGATAGCGGCAATGATATTGATAATAAAGCAGTTGCTCGTGGAGATCATTTAGATTATAACGGCACCTGGGACTTAACGGGATTCACTAATTGGGCATTTAATACCTCTAATTTCGATGCAGGATTTGGCGAGTATGATCTTCTTGAAGGACCAGCAAAGATGGATCCTGATTCATTGAAATTTGCTGATGCAAATAGCCATGACATTACGGATCAACTTGAAATAACCTGGGGGGTTGATCATAAATCGTTTACAGTCAAACCCAAAGGTGACATTAAATCGTTTGTTCAGAAATACGCGGGCACTAAGCTGTCATTCACTTACACCGCAACACCGATCACTGGTGAGTCCGGCACGATAAAAAACACAATCTATCAAAATTCGTTTGGTCAGACTAGTAAAACGACCACAATGATTAATCCATTGCCAAAGATGGATCCCAAAAAAGACATTGTTGTTAATGTTGGTGATCAGAAGAGTTTGGATGGTAAGGAAATTAAACTTGGTGACATTTTTGACTACAAGCTTGAATCAAGCGTGCGACCAGAAAATTATGGTGGTCAGACGATTGAATGGGGAGGAACTGATGATTTTGATGCCGTTCACGATGAGTTCACAGGTCAATGGGAAGTATTAGCTGACCGAGATATTGTTGTCTCACCGACACTAACCTTGGAAAAAGGTACTGATATTTCACGTTATTTTACTATGACGTTTAATCCTGAAAAGCATCGAATTCATTTTGAAGCAACTCCAGAATTTGACAAGGTGCTAGATTCACCTGCAAATAAGGGATCACAACAGGCATGGTCTGCGTATGTCCAGATGAAGAGAATTGCTGCTGGCAAAGCGACAAACGTTTGGGTCGAAACCTACAACAATCAGGTTGTTAACTCCAACATTGTGACATCATTAACGGAGGTGCCAAAGACACCAAAACCTGCAAAGCCAACAGTAATTAATCATTATTACACCAAAATTGTTAAACAGATTGTCCCAGGGCCTCCAGTTGTCGAGAAGGAAAAAGTTATAGAGAAGGTTCCAACACCAGTTATGGTCAAGTCTGAGCCGAAACCTGAAGTCAAGGTAGCAACTGCTGTTGCCCCAACACAAAAGCTTGTTGAAGTAAAAACACCTGTTAAACCGCAGCCAATGACTCAGTCAATTGCTGAAGTACCAAAGATTCAATTATCTGCTCCTAAAGTAGCTAAGGCTGAACAACAAAAGCCCGCTCCTGTGAAGATAGCCGAATTACCACACACTGGTGAATCTGATGACACTTACTTCGCCGTCGGTGGGTTACTGGCACTTGCTGGCATGGTGGGCGCATTTTCACTGCATAGAAAGAAACACTCTGCCTAGAATTCGCATTTAAATAAAGATCATTGAACTATTGCCGTTGAGCGATTGTTCAATGATCTTTTTTTTCGTGAGATGGCGAAAGTTGAATGTATCTTTCAAACATTTATGGTTACGGTGTTTCCTATTACAAATAGGCATGAATGGATGTGATCAATTTGAAAACAGTGGTGATTGCCGAAAAGCACGAACAGGTAGCCAAGTATGTTGCTGGATTAGGCGGCTCGGCAAAAAAGTTTAATGGAGCTACACAATTAGAGCATGGTGATTTGGGTACAACAACAATTGTTGAGGCCTCAGGACATTTGGTCGGTCTGGTGGAGCCCGAAAAGTATGACGATAAATGGGCTGGTAGTTGGCGTTTAGACACGTTGCCGATGGTTCCTAAAGAATTCAAATTTGCTTTAACGGGCAAAATGGAAAAAAAGCGATTTGATATCATCCAGCGAGAAGTAAAGTGTGCTGATCAAATTGTCATTGCGACTGATCCTGATCGTGAGGGAGAAAATATTGCGTATTCAATTTTGGAACGTATTCCAGGCGCAATGAAGAAGCCAATCAAAAGACTGTGGCTCAATGATTTAACGCAAAAAGGCGTGGCTAAAGGCTTTGCGAATTTACGAGATGCGCGTGACACATACAATTACTTTACTGAAGCACGCACACGGCAGGAGGCGGATTGGTTAGTTGGGTTGAACATGACGCGACTAGTTACTCTTAAACTACAAAAACGCGGTTTTGAGGGTGTGTTTTCGGTCGGGCGAGTTCAGACACCCGTTTTGCAACTGATTGTGGACAATGATAACGCAATCAGGGATTTTAAGACTCAAAAATATTGGAAGCTAGTGCTTCATGATTCTCGAAATAATGTTGATTACACGACTGATAAAAAAATCTCAACGAAAGCGGCTGCCCAAACAGCCTTGGCTGCTGCTCGTCAACAAACCGCAGTGGTTCAATCGGTATCGACCGAAGATAAGTCGACAACGGCTCCAAAACTATACTCACTCACTGATGTACAGGGCGAAGCGGCCAGTCAATTTGGATGGTCTAGCACGTACACAGCTGATGTTTTGGAAACGACACATTTGACAGAATGGTTGACATACCCACGTACAGATGCAAATTACATCACAACTAACGAATTCAAGGGCCTGGCGTCATTTGCGCCGACAATTCAGAGTGCAATTGATTTGCCTTTCGATTTGGTTAATTTACAACCAAGGGCAGCGTTTATTAATGAAAAGGCAGTTCAGAAGGCGGGACACTCTGCCTTAACACCGACTTTGGTCGATCCAGGCTTAGATTTAGTCAACATTCAAGACGCAAAAACGCCAGGAGCACATTCGAAAGTGATTCCGGCGGAGGATCGTCGAAAAATATATCGCATGATTGCACGTCGAGCACTGATGATGTTTGCGCCAGACATGAAAACGCGAGTGACCAGTATTGAAGTTGAGTGTGACGGACAACGATACAGTTTAAAGGCGGTCAAAACCACCGATGCTGGATTCAAATCAATCTTAAAAGAAACTGTCCGTAACGAGCAGACACCTGACGTTCAAGAGGGTCAACAACTAACACTTGAACCAAAGTTAATCGAAGGCACCACAAAGCCGCCAAAGCGATTTACCGAAGCGCAGGTGATTAAGTCGATTTTTACTAAATATAACTTGGGCACGCCGGCGACAAAGTCAGAGATTTTGCACACAATTGTGGAGGTTCGTCGCTATGTTAATAAGAACACGAAAGGACAATTAATTCCGACAGAACGAGGGATCACTTTAACGGAGTTTCTACGAGGATCAGTTTTTGTCAGTGCTAAGTTAACGTCCGCATGGGAAGATTATTTGGCCAAAATTGGCGATGGTTCTGGTAAACCACAAGTTTTCTTGGACAACGTTGTTAAATTAATCAGTGGTGGACTCAGCCACTATTCGACAGCAATCCCAGAGCTTAGCGCTACCCCAAAATATACAGCACCTGTCCGTAGTGATGCCATTGCGGACTGTCCGAAATGTAAAAACGGACAGATTAGTTTGGTGAGTGGTGAGAAAAATAGTGGGAAATACAGTTTTTACGGTTGTGATAATGAAAAGTGTAATTTTACATTGCCGCACAAGTTTGGGGCGAGTGTGCTGGAGGCAGATACGATTCGACAACTCTGCGTTAATAAAATAACCGATGTTTTACGTTTAAACGGGCGAAAAGGCAGTTATCAAGCCCGGTTGAAATTAAATAGCAAATACAAATTAGACATGGATTTTGTGAAAGAAGGTCGTAAATGATGCAGCTTAAACAATTAAGTTATCGACAAGGTGTTCCAGTGCGTACCAAGTTGGGATCCGTGGTACTCCAGTTAACGTTCGCTGACGCGTCCAATGAATTGCTGAAGGTTAGTGTGTCGAAAACCCAATTGCATGAACAATTTGGCTCTTTGGAGGACTTAGTTCCTGGTGACACTTACTCTTTGGTTTTTAAAACGTTGCTTGAAGAGACAACAGGAGCCAGCATATTGTGTTTAGAAGCAGCGCAACGGTCTCTAAGCAAAACCAAAGAGACAACCGATTCGCTTAGTAATGGCAGACGCGAGCAATCTCACTTTGAACCTAAAAATTTAAACACGACAGAGGCAACATCAGATGTAACAGATGGGTTGCCACCAGAGAGTGCGCATCGACACATTATTGGGGAACCAGGGCCAAATCAACATGATCAATCAAGTGTGGACTCCGCTGATGCAGTTGCCAAACTGACTGATAGCTATGGAGTTGAACCAGAAAGTCAGTCTGCGGTGGCACATTCGTCAGGCGTCAAAGCCTTGAATGACTACTTGGCTGGAAGTGTGGCCGCTGAGAGTAGTGAATCGAAAAGTGTTCAGCCTTTAACCTATCACGGGCAGGCCGATTATAGTCATTTAACACATGCTCAGAGCACTGCACCGGATCCTGATACCCAAGATGCTGGTACAGCAGATGACGCCCGTGAATCCTTTACGCAAGGTGCAGCTTCTTCGGCTGATAGCAGTGAGGGCTCTGAAGATGCTGACGATTTTCCGGGTGGTGGTTGGTAATGCCTGAGTCTTTTTTAAATATTTTTACTACGAATCTGACGGCTGCAGCTACCGCAAATCCGGATAATTATTTAACTATTGGCCGACACCAGGAAATTGAGCAATTGGTTGATAATTTGTCACGAAAGACGAAAAACAATCCCTTATTGATTGGCGAACCAGGTGTTGGTAAAACGGCCATAGTAGACGGACTAGCGCGTTTGATTGCCTTAAAAAAAGCGGGTCCAAAATTGAATGATAAAATCATTCGGGTGCTGCAAATGGCCGAACTTCGCAACCCGACTGTGGGAACCGGCGATGCTATGGCAAACTTTGAACAGTTGATCAAGGAATTAGCAGCTAGCCAAGGGAAAATAATATTATTTGTTGATGAAGCTCATATGATTATGTCGACTGGCGATTATGGTGATGTACTGAAACCGGCTATGGCCCGTGGAGAGATTCAATTAATCGGATGCACGACCTTACGCGAATATCATCGAGATATTGAAGAAGATGGCGCTTTGAAACGTCGTTTTCAAGTGATCGATGTCCCTGAACCATCAGCACAAGAAACTGAAGCCATTTTGACAGGTATCAAGGGTGGCTATGAACGATTTCACCATGTGACGTATTCTGACGCGATTGTTAAGTTGTGTGTGCAATTATCCATGCGCTACATTCCAACTCAATTTTTGCCAGATAAGGCCATTGATCTATTGGATATGTCCGGCGCAGTCGTCAGTTCGCAACAAAGACAAGCAGTGACTGCGACTGACGTTGCCAAAGTCTTGGAGATGATGACTCACATTCCAATCACGAGTATTTTGATGCAAGATTCGGAAAGACTGCGTCAATTGCCGAGCAATTTAAGGCAACGTGTTATCGGCCAAGATGAAGCCATTAAGAGCGTTACCGATACCGTTGTACGTGCCAAAGTTGGTATTCAAGATCCTCGGCTGCCGTTAGGTTCTTTTTTCTTCATGGGTATGACTGGAACTGGCAAGACTGAGCTAGCTAAGGCATTGACAACCGCTTTGTTCGATAACGAGCAGGCGATGATTCGGATGGATATGTCAGAGTTTTCACTGGCCAAGTCGGTGGATCGATTTCAATTTCAATTAACTGAAAAAATCAAGCATCAGCCGTATTCTGTGGTCACGTTGGACGAGTTCGAGAAGTCTAACCCACTGGTACAAGACCGGTTGCTACAAGTGCTTGGTGACGGAGAACTCTCTGATGAATATGGTCAGGACGTTGATTTTAGAAATTGCATCATTATTATGACTAGTAACATTGGCTATGAGGCCGTCAATGATCAGGCCGACTTCATGTCGGACGAAAAGGCGGATAAATTCACGATTCAACGTCAAAAAAAGAATTTTAAAACAATTATTCAAGATACCTTGACAACAAATTTCCGTCCTGAATTTGTTAATCGAATCGGTAAGGTGGTCGTGTTTAATATGTTGGATAAGGCGATCATTCGCAAAATTGCGGATAAGGATTTACAAGAGCTGAATGTCTGGATGAAACACACGGGCTTTCAGTTGCGGTATAAAGATGACTTACTAAATTTCTTAGCTGACATTGGCACTGACATTAAGCAGGGAGCCCGTCCATTGGCGCGTCAGATCGATCAGGAAGTTGCTACACCCGTTAGCTATTCGATTTTGTCGAATAAAGGCAAAGGTTTTAACGTGATTCGTATTCATGTAAGTGGACATGGAGAATATGGCAATATTCGCGGTGATCGAGTGGTGCACTTTGAATTAATTAACCCTAGATTGCAATAATAAAGTTACCACCTAGAAAGAGGCTTGCTCACTGCTTGAACTGGGGTTTGCCAACGGAGACATTTTCTAGGTTTGTTATTGATAAACGCTGTGGCTCGTTGAATATTGGCCTCTGAAACCTGATCAAACTGTGTTCCCTTCGGGAAATAGTAGCGAAGTTCTCGATTGAACCGTTCGTTCGTGCCCCGTTCATTCGGGTGATAGGCATGGCAAAAGTAAATCGGTATCCGATAGCGCTTTGTAAGCGCCTGATCGCAGGAAAACTCTTTACCGTGATCAACCGTCACTGATCGAACCGGCCCCGGAAAGTCTACCATCAGTCTTGCAAATCCTTTGAGAACAGCATTTTGTGATAAGTTTTCAAGCTTAGTTGTCGCCATTAAACGTGTGACCCGATCGACAATGGTCAAAACAGCAGCCTTTGACCCGCGACCACCGCGAACTGTATCCATCTCTAAATGTCCTTTTTCGGTTCGCCGATTAGCTGACTCACTGCGCATCTCAATTGAGGTGCCTACTGCTTGATTATAGCGCGACCGAAGATCTTGTTTTCTTTTATGACGTTTACCGTGATCAAAGAGTTGGCTTGGCTGAAAATCGACTTGTCTTTGATAAATCCAGTGGTAAATCGTATGTGGCGCACAGTGAACGGCATAACCGACCATTTCAGGGGACCAACCTAGGTTTAGCTTCTCAGTTACCATCCGCTTCAGCCTAGGCGTCAAAATCGAGTGTCGACCACAACGATGCCGACAAGCATTGGCTTGATCCTGAGCTATAATGGCGCAGTAATCACCTTCAGGGCAACGGTGAAGCTCATGCCTAATAGAAATACGAGAGCGGCCTAAGGTCGCGGCAATGTATTGAATCGTGTGGTGTTGCAGCAGTTCTATCTGAGATCGTTCAATTAAGGTTATAATGGCCATGGGACCTGTCCTTCCTTCTAGATGGTATGTTATGCAAACACCATTTTAGCAAGAAGAGACAGGTCTTTTTTCACATTTTCTGGGTGGTAACTTTAATTATGCAATCTAGGAAATAAGAATCCTTTGGCATAGCGGTGAAGCATTCGTTTCTTTGCGAATGGTAAGTAGTAAGGATCGCCTTTGTAGCGAATGACGAGCAGAATAATACCAAATAGACTTGTCCAAAGCGTTAATAAATTGCCAGATGTTGAATTGAAGTTAAACTTTCTATCAAA
>DMZB01000125.1 GCA_003482405.1 Lactobacillus sp.
GGGTCAACGCCTTACGAACGACAATTTGAGCATCCTCAATGGACAAACTGGCGGTACTTCCATATGCACGAATAAGGCCACCGGCGCCTAACTTAATGCCGCCAAAAAAGCGGGTGACGACAATAATAATATTGTGTAGCTGATTTTGTTGAATAACGTTCAAAATTGGTGAGCCAGCTGTGCCGACCGGTTCGCCTGCATCACTTTGACGAGTGAGGTCATCGTGGTCCCCAGCGACGTAGGCAAACGCAGCGTGATTGGCCTTAGCGTGTTGAGCCTGTACCTGGTCCAAAATGAGCGTGGCATCAGCTTCTGTTTTAATCGGTGCGGCATAGCCGATAAACCTGGATTTTTTAATGGTTTGCTCATTTTCATGGGCAGTTGCGAGGGAAAGAAAGAAATTTTGTGTCATTTTTGACCTCCGACAAACAAAGCATATGTGATCTGCGTATGTTAGGGTATTACGATTTTTGGATGAAAGAGTGGTTTTACAATTATGAATGAACTGTTATTCGGCCGGCAGTTGACAAAGACGCAGTTGCCGCCTGAGATCGACTTGACAGATTCTCGCATCGTGTCCCGGCCAGCAATGAGCATCAATCATAGTGACATTCGCTGTGAACGTTGCCATCAGCACTTTAATAAACAACAAGTGGCGTTACCTGCAGGCGGATACTACTGTCCAGCCTGTTTGGCATTGGGGAGAATTACCAGTACTTGCCCCTTGCTAACCATAAACGAACCCAATGCCTTTGCGCCCCAAGAGCCTGTGATGACTTGGACGGGAACGCTGACACGGCTGCAGGCACAATGCGCAACAGACATTTGCAGGGTGTTTAAACAGCGTCAACGACATTTGTTGTGGGCGGTCACTGGTGCCGGAAAAACGGAGATGCTCTTTTTAGGATTGGCAGACGCGTTAAAACGTGGTGATCGGATCGCCGTTGCCTCGCCTCGAGTAGATGTTTGTATTGAGCTGTTCCCGCGTTTCCAAGCGGCCTTCGCACACACGCCAATGGTGCTACTCCATGGGCAACAAACTGAGCCATATCAATATTGTCAGTTTACCGTATGCACCACGCATCAGTTACTTCGATTTTATCACGCCTTTGACGTACTAGTCGTTGATGAAGTGGACGCTTTTCCGTTTGCCCAAAATAAACAGCTTGCTGTAGCAGTTGAACAGGCCATGAAAGTACACGGTGCGTGTTTGTACCTGACAGCGACGCCAAGTACTGAGCTGATGCATTTAGTCAATCAACACCAGCTCAGTATGAGCTACCTGCCATTACGGTTTCATGGGCACTTGTTGCCAGAAATTCATTGTCGACGGACGTGGCACTGGCGTGAAGGCTTGCGGCATCAACAATTACCAGTGAGTTTACAGCTTGCCATCCAGACGCGACTAAATCGTCATCAACGTTTTCTGTTATTTGTGCCCCATGTTGCGCAATTACCAGCTGTAGCGACGGCGGTTAGACGTTTTGCACCAAAAGCCGTTTTTGAAATGGTGCATGCTGCCGACGAAGACCGGGTTAAAAAGGTAGCGAAAATGCGCGCACAGACTTTAGATCTACTCATCACAACCACGATTCTTGAACGCGGCGTGACGTTTCCTGATATTGACGTCTTGGTGCTTGGCGCAGATGATCCCGTTTTTTCCACGGCGGCACTTGTCCAGATTGCGGGTCGGGCAGGCCGTAGTGCGATGGCTCCCAATGGTCAGGTTATTTATTGGATCGAACAAACGACACTTGTACTTCAACGGGCAATCAAACAAATCCAGCTCGTCAATCGAAAGGGGCGGCGTTTACCAGAATGGCTACCTGTTTGATTTGCCAGACAGAGGTCGGTGAAACATTGTCGATTAAAGATATATTGTGGTTGCGAACTTTGACGACCAGGTCCATTTGCACAAGTTGCGAGGCGACGTTTACTACTATTCCCGCTCAACGCGCCTGTGCGCAGTGTGGGCGTTATCAAGATAATCAAGAAGTCTGTCAAGACTGCCAACGTTGGCGTAAAATCCCCGGTGTCGTGCAACTGCAAAATCGGGCCATCTATCAGTATACGCCGGCGATGAAAGCATATATGCAGCAGTACAAGTTTAATGGGGATTTACGTTTGGCAAGCGTGTTTAAAACACAGGTTCAACACGCCATTCACGCGGCCAAAGTAGACGTGGTGGTGCCAATTCCAGTGTCGAGCGGTACCTTTGCTGAGCGCGGATTTAACCAAGCCGTTGAGCTCATCGGGCCATCCACACTTGTCTGTGAAGCGCTAGAGGTGACAAGTGTATACAAGACGCAGCAGTCAAAGCAAGATCGGCGAAACCGAATGACGCGAACCCAACCGTTTGCGATCAAGCCAAAGTATGCCGCACGATTAAGGGATAAACGAATCTTAATCTTTGATGATGTCTACACAACGGGAAGAACGCTACACTTTGCCGCACAAGCGTTGCAAACGGTTGAAGCAACCTCAATGGTAGGGCTTACATTAGCAAGATGACAGTCATTTAGAGGGATATTCATTGAGAGTTGGTGATGGGTTGGTTATAATGAAATTACAGATAGAGATAGAGTGGGCCTATCGAAATCAGTTCATGTTTGGATGGCGTCGTCCACATGTGAATCTAAAACGCGACATTCGCGTTTAAGCCCCCGCATAGCGGGAACTTAGTTCGGAAGGGAGCGAAGTTTTATGTTAGATGTACAAACTCGTGGAGAAAACATCTCTGTAACCGATGCACTCAGGGACTACGTGGATAAAAAGGTGACTAAGATTGGGCGGTATTTGGAGCCCGACGTTAGTGCCATCGCGCATGCCAACTTGCGTGTTTATCCAAACAAGACCGCTAAAGCGGAAGTCACCATTCCACTGCCATACTTAACGTTACGCGCAGAGGAAACTTCTGATGACTTGTATAAGAGTATTGACACCATGTCGGATCGACTGGAACGTCAAATTCGTAAATACAAGACGAAAGTAAATCGAAAGTCCCGTGAAAAAGGCTATAAGGGCTTAGACTTCCGTCCAGATGAAGAAGTAACGCCGGCACAACCGGAAACCCGGTTTGACGTTGTACGGACGAAGAGTTTGCAACTGAAGCCAATGGACAACGAAGAAGCGATTCTTCAAATGGATCTGTTGGGTCATGATTTCTTCATTTACCAGGACGCAGAAACAGACGAGGTCAACGTTGTGTACCGTCGTAATGATGGACGCTATGGTCTGCTTCAGGCTGGTGGCTCGGAAGATTAGGGCAATTAGTTAAAAATTTAAATAGTAAGTTTTGTTTTTAACCCGCTGCTAGGGAAACCTTCCTAAGAGCGGGTTTTGTTGTGCTGTTTTTCTGATTAGTTTGAACCGTTAGTGTTTGCAATGACCGTTTGAAATGATAGAATGGATATCTGATAGACTGCACTAGTTGCAACGTTTAACGCGTTTTAGGGAAGGAAAAAGTTACAACATGGCAAATGTATTACGTCGATGGGTTGAATCAGATACCCGGAAAGTTGCACGATTAGGTCGTACTGCTGATAAAGTGATGGCCTACGAAGATGAGTATGCAAAATTAAGTGATGAAGAATTACAGGCTAAAACGCCTGCTTTAAAAGAACGTTATCAAAAAGGTGAAACGCTGGATGATTTATTGCCAGAAGCGTTCGCGGTTGCCCGTGAAGGCGCTAAGCGTGTGCTCGGCCTGTTTCCATTTCGTGTGCAAATTATGGGTGGAATTGTCTTACACCATGGTGACATTGCTGAAATGAAAACTGGTGAAGGGAAAACGTTAACGGCGACCATGCCAGTTTACCTCAACGCTTTAACAGGCGATGGGGTTCATGTTGTGACAGTTAACGAATACCTGTCCGCTCGTGATGCCACTGAAATGGGTGAACTGTACAACTGGCTTGGTTTAAGTGTCGGCATTAACGGCAGTGAGAAATCCGCTGAAGAGAAGCGTGAAGCTTACAACGCCGACATTACGTACTCCACTAACGGTGAAATTGGGTTTGATTATCTGCGTGATAACATGGTCGTCTATAAAGAGGATCAGGTTCAGCGTGGCCTTAACTTCGCGATTATTGACGAAGTTGACTCCATTTTAATCGATGAATCCCGGACACCTCTGATTATTTCTGGTGGTTCTGCCGGCAATACGAATTTATATGACCGGGCTGACCGGTTTGCGAAAACGCTTCGTGAGAAAAGTGACTATAAGGTTGACCTTGAATCCAAGACAGTTTCGTTGACGGATGAAGGTAACCGTAAAGCCGAGGAATACTTTGGCCTTGAAAACCTATACGATACCGAAAACACAGCGTTAACGCACCATCTGGACCAAGCCTTGCGGGCCAACTACATCATGTTTAACAACAAGGATTATGTTGTGCAGGATGGCGAAGTTCAAATCGTGGATTCATTTACTGGTCGGATCATGGAAGGTCGCCGGTTCTCTGATGGTTTGCATCAAGCCCTTGAAGCCAAGGAACATGTGGACATTCAAGAAGAGACCAAAACAATGGCCAACATCACCTACCAGAACCTGTTTAGAATGTACGATAAGTTATCTGGGATGACAGGAACGGCCAAAACTGAACAGGAAGAATTCCGTGAAATTTACAACATGGAAGTTATTACGATTCCAACCAATAAACCAGTGGTCAGAAATGATGAGCCTGACTTATTGTATCCAAGTTTAAAGAGTAAATTTAATGCGGTTGTGAGCGAAATTCAACGCTTGCATGAAAAGGGCCAACCCATGCTAATTGGGACGGTCGCCGTGGAAACCTCCGAATATTTGTCACATCAGCTGGATCAATTAAACATCCCGCATAACGTGTTAAACGCTAAAAACCATGCCCGCGAAGCCGAAATTATTATGAATGCTGGGCAAAAGGGAGCCGTTACTATTGCCACTAACATGGCTGGTCGTGGGACGGATATTAAGCTGGGACCTGGTGTTAAGGAAGTCGGTGGCCTGGCTGTTATTGGGACTGAACGACATGAATCACGACGGATCGATAACCAGCTTCGTGGCCGTTCCGGTCGTCAGGGTGATCCTGGCTTTTCACAGTTCTACCTGTCTTTGGAAGATGACTTGATGTTGCGATTTGGTTCAGACCGTGTTAAAGCCATTTTGCAACGAATGAACGTTGAAGATGATGACGCTGTGATCAAGAGTCGTCTGATTACACGTCAGGTTGAATCCGCGCAAAAACGTGTTGAAGGGAACAACTATGATTCCCGTAAAAACGTACTTCAATATGACGATGTGATGCGTGAGCAACGTGAAGTTATTTACAAACAACGGCAAGTGGTCATTAATGAGCCGGATGATTTGAAGTGGGTCATCATGCCAATGATCGAACGGACGGTTAATCGGATCGTTGATATGCATACGAATGGTAACGACCAGAAAAAGTGGGAACTCGACAGTATTGTGGACTTTGCACGTTCAGCAATGGTCAGTGACGACGCCATTTCGGAAGAAACGCTGCAGGGTAAGTCAGTTGCTGAAATTAAGTCTTATCTGATGGATCAAGCTGAGGCCGTTTATGCAGACAAACAAAAACAGCTCTACGACCCAACGCAAATGTTGGAATTCGAAAAAGTTGTTATTCTGCGCTGTGTGGATTCTCACTGGACGGATCACATTGATACCTTGGACCAGTTGCGCCAGTCGATTCAACTGCGTGGTTACGGTCAGTTGAACCCATTGATTGAATATCAAAGTAACGCCTTCACCATGTTTGAAGAAATGATTTCAGACATTGAATATGACGCAACACGTTTATTCATGAAGAGTGAAATTCGTCAAAACATGGAACGATAGATTTTTATAGTACGATTGAAGGACTGTCTTACCTCGTTTACAAGGTCGGCGGTCCTTCGTTGTCAATCAAACAAAAATAAGGAGTGAGCATATGGAATTAGCAGAAGCACGCCAACGTTTGGCCGATATGCAACAACAAATCACGAACTTTAGGGGGTCGCTTTGACCTCGATGCCTTGAATCAAAGCATCGCAGAAAACGAAGCACGGATGGCCGAACCGAATTTTTGGAATGATAATGTGGCAGCCCAACAGGTGATTGATGCAAATAACGCATTGAAAGCTAAACACGATACGTTTATGGAGCTGGATCAGGCTGTCGAAGATCTGGGGGTTACCATTGAACTTCTGGAAGAAGATGATGATCCAGAAATGGCCGCCCAGTTGGACGAGGATGTTGCCAGTACAGCTAAGAAATTGCAGTCATACAGGCTGACGCAATTGCTCGATGAACCTTATGACGCTAACAATGCAATCTTAGAAATCCATCCCGGCGCCGGTGGCACTGAATCTCAGGACTGGGGTCAAAATTTGCTCCGGATGTACACTCGGTGGGCAGAACAACATCACTTTGGTGTCGACATTGTGGATTATCAGGCCGGTGATACAGCAGGTTTGAACAGTGCCACACTAGTTATTTCTGGGACTAATGCATTTGGTTACTTGCGCAGTGAAAAAGGCGTTCACCGGTTTGTACGGATTTCACCGTTTGATTCAGCCGGACGACGGCACACGTCGTTTGTCAGTATCGATGTTATGCCGGAATTGGATGATTCAGTCAAAGTTGATTTGAACCCAGATGACATCAAAATGGAAGTTTTCCGCTCCAGTGGTGCCGGTGGCCAGCACATTAACAAGACTTCCTCCGCAGTCCGTTTGATCCATATACCAACGGGAATTGTCGTGTCATCACAAGCGCAACGGTCGCAATTTCAGAATAAAGCGACGGCCATGTCGATGTTGAAAGCC
Source organism: Lactobacillus sp. (assembly GCA_003482405.1). Taxonomy (GTDB): domain Bacteria; phylum Bacillota; class Bacilli; order Lactobacillales; family Lactobacillaceae; genus Furfurilactobacillus. Next base: position 6,808 of record DMZB01000125.1, read on the forward strand.
AAACTGTATGAACGTGAGGAACAGAAAAAGGCGGAAGAAAAGGCGCAACTGGAAGGCACACAACTGGACATCGGTTGGGGATCACAGATTCGTTCTTACGTTTTCCAGCCGTACACCATGGTCAAGGATCATCGTACCGACTACGAAACAGGCAATGCACAGGCCGTTTTAGACGGCGATCTCGATCCCTTTATCGACGCCTATTTACAATGGAATCTCAAACAGAAGAATCCTGAATAAGTTTGTTCGCAAGAGTGACAAACACTGATATAGCGGCACTTCAACAATCTCTAAATATGATATACTGCAGCTAGCATTTAACGTCGGCAAAGAACGTTTGGAGAGGGAATAGACATGAAACGAGTCCTTGTAGTTGATGATGAACCCAGCATCGTAACGTTGCTCCAATATAATCTTGAGCAAGCAGGTTATGCAGTTGACACGGCGATTGACGGTCAGCAAGCACTGACGAAAATTCGAGAAGGCGGCTACTTTTGTGTGCTGTTGGATCTAATGCTGCCAGAGCTGGACGGTATTGAGGTGACCAAACAGGCCCGCCGCGATGGAATTCAAACACCGATTATTATTGTTACGGCCAAAGGCGAGGAATTTGACCGAGTATTTGGTTTGGAGATTGGCGCGGATGATTACATCACGAAACCATTTTCACCACGTGAAGTGTTAGCACGAATCAAGGCCGTCACACGCCGCAGTGAACGGACCGCTGTAACGCAGCAGGCGCCCAATCACTTAGTTCAAGTTGGGCCGTTAACGATCGACGAAGACCGTTTGCAAGTCAAACGTGATCAGTTACCAATTGCCCTGACACCAAAAGAATTCGAACTGTTGGATTATTTTGCTGCCCGTCAAGGCCGCGTTCTTGATCGTGACACATTGCTTAATGGCGTGTGGGGTTTTAACTACGCGGGTGACAGTCGAATGGTAGACATGCACGTGAGTCATTTGCGAGAAAAAATCGAGCCAGATCCGAAACACCCACAGTATTTAAAGACAGTTCGCGGATTTGGCTATCAATTTGGTGAATAGTGCATGAGAACATTAGGTAGACGATTAGTATTTATTGCATGTCTCGTTAATATAGCAGTATTAATTTTTTTGTTAGCTGTGATTGGACGGGTTCCAGATCCACGTTTGCGTGTGTTGGCAGCTGTCATCATTATCGCGGCAATGATTATTGAAAGTTTGATTATCCTTTGGTTGATTGCTAACCAACAACGGGTTGTCAGCGACTTAACGACGCAGGTCTTACGTTTGAGCTCGCCTAAAGATGCGCGGCGCATTATTCTTCCCGATAATCACGCTTACGCAGATTTGGCCCAAGCAATCAACATGGCCGCCGATGAATTACGCCATCAAAGCCACGTATTTCAGCGACAGGAAAATGAACTAGATAACCTACTTGAATATTTGCCGGTGGGTGTCATTGTGATCGACCGGCGTCGTATGACCCAATTACTCAATCCGATGGCCGCGCAACTACTGGAAATTAATGTCGATTCAAAACCACATTTATATACAGCAGACGTAAGGCAATATGATTTAACGGAACAAATTGAGGGCACGATGCGAGATCACCAAAACGTGCGCCAAACTTTAACATTGCAACTGCCGACATCGCCACGAACACTTGAAGTGTCGACCATTTACACAGAACCACGGCCAGACCATCAGCAAGTTTTGGTATTGCTTTATGATTTGACTGAGGTGACACAGATCGAGCAGATGCAGTTAGACTTTGTGTCAAATGCCTCTCATGAGCTTAAGACGCCACTGACGGCAATTGCCGGTTTTACGGAAACGTTACTGGCGGGAGCCAAGAATGATCCAGAGAAGCGCGACGAGTTTTTAAAGATTATTGACGATCAGTCGCATGAGCTGATGGATTTGATTGAAGACGTTTTATCTGTGTCACGTTTACAGAATCCTGTGAGTCAAACCGCGACGATTACGACCGTTGATTTACGTACTTTGGTGGAGCGTCAATTGACTTTACAGGCACAATCTATTCAGCGACGGGCATTGCATGTTACGAATAGTGTGCCGGAGTCCGCACGTGTTGAGACAGATGCAAAGAAATTAGAACAGATTATTAAGAACTTGATTTCTAATGCGATTAAATATAATCGTCACGCTGGTCAACTCGCCGTAACTTTCCACTCCTCGTCAGACCATGGTTGGCAGCTCAGCGTTAAGGATACGGGTTATGGCATTGCGAAAGACCAACAGAGCCGGATTTTTGAACGTTTTTACCGTGGTGATCCATCACGTAATAAACAGCGGATTCCAGGTACCGGTCTTGGGCTAGCCATTGTCCATGAACTGACGACGCTACTTAAGGGCGAGGTCAGTGTTCAAAGTCAGATGGATGTGGGAACGACCATGACGATTAGTTTTCCTAAGTAACGAACATCATATAATCGTTAGAAAACGGCGTTTGCGCTAGCATACAGTCATCGAAAGAGACTGGTGTTAGGGCAAACGCCGTTTTTGTAAACGTCTTTACACAACCTTTACACAGTGACCAAGAGTCCTTTACATCAGTTCGGTAAACTATTAATAAAGTGTTACCGATTAGGAGGGACAACATGAGCAAACGACGCGTCATGACTGTGGCCTTGTTCTTGATTGCCATTGGTGGCTTGCTTGGTCTGGGCTACCAAACGCGTAATCGCTCGTCAGCGGGCGGGTCAATTACGACTGTTGGGTCGACAGCCTTGCAACCACTGGTTGAAGCAGCCGGCGAACAGTTTAGTGGTGAGCACTTAGGCGTATTTATCAACGTTCAGGGTGGTGGTTCAGGTACAGGACTTAGCCAAATTCAGGAAGGTGCAGTTGCTATTGGTAACTCCGACGTGTTTGCCGAGGAACAAGCGGGTATTCATTCGCGGCACCTAGTTGACCATCGCGTGGCGGTGGTTGGGATCGTGCCGATTGTTAACAAACACGTGGGGGTTACGTCGTTGACCACCGCACAACTTCAGAAGGTGTTTGATGGCACTTACACTAATTGGTCACAGGTGGGTGGTAAACGCGTACCTATAACAATTGTGAACCGTGCGCAAGGCTCAGGCACGCGTGCTACCTTTGAAAAGTGGGCATTGCGCGGACATCGTGTCAAAACAGCGCAAGAACAAGATTCGTCAGGAATGGTGCGGTCAATTGTCAGCACAACACCTGGCGCAATCAGTTATGTTGCGTTTTCCTATGCAAACAATTCGGTCCAGAAGGTCAAGATAAACGGGGTTACACCAAGCAACCACAACGTCACAATTAACAAATGGCCCGTTTGGTCATATGAACACATGTATACGAATGGGCGGGCAACTGGAGTCACCAAATCGTTTTTAGACTACGTGGCCTCACCAAAGATCCAGTCAACGCTGGTACGTCAATTGGGGTACATCAGTATTTCGCAAATGCAGATTCAGCGGGATGTAAAAGGGCATATTGAGACGGCACGTTAGGGTGAAATGAAGGAGCGCAGACGGTATGGACAAGATCAAGGAGAAATTGCAGCAGACGTCACAGGCCACACGTACCGAGCGTCGTGGTCGATTCATCAGTTTTTTAGCGCTAATTCTGATTCTTGTGGTTGTGATTGCCATCTTTTGGTTTGTTGCAGCAAAGGGGTTAGCGACGTTCTTTCAAAATCATATTAATCTGTGGGATTTCCTAACTGGTAAGACATGGGATCCTTCCGTGAAGGGTGCCAATGGTCAACCTGAAGTTGGTGCGCTACCAATGATCGTGGGATCTTTCTTAATCACGTTATTGTCAGCATTAGTTGCGACACCGTTTGCGATCGGCACGGCGGTGTTTATGAATGAAATTGCGCCACGTAATGGTGCAAAAATCTTACAGCCAGTGACAGAGCTGTTGGTTGGTATCCCGTCCGTTGTCTACGGTTTTATTGGTTTGTCCGTGGTTGTTCCATTTGTCCGCCACACATTTGGTGGCAGTGGCTTTGGTATTCTATCTGGAACCTTTGTTCTATTTGTCATGATTTTGCCAACAGTGACCTCAATGACGGCTGATACGTTAAAATCAGTGCCACAGTACTACCGTGAAGCGTCGTTAGCCCTAGGTGCCACGCGTTGGCAAACGATTTACAAAGTCGTCTTGCGTGCGGCGACGCCTGGCATCTTGACTGCAATTGTCTTTGGTATGGCCCGTGCTTTTGGCGAAGCGTTGGCTGTTCAGATGGTTGTGGGAAATGCCACACTGTTACCGCACAATCTTGTATCCCCATCGTCAACGTTGACTTCTGTACTGACGGAAGGAATTGGCAATACGGTCATGGGCAGTCTGCAAAATAATGCCCTATGGTCCTTGGCACTGGTACTTCTGATTATGTCCTTATTCTTTAATGTTGTGATCCGAATCATTGGTCGGAAAGGGGCGTTGCACTGATGAATGCGAAAACTGCTGATAAAATTGCAACGGTGGTCTTTTATGCAATTGCCGGATCGGTCATTTTGATCTTGGCATTTCTACTTGGATACATTCTAATATCCGGCTTTCCCAAACTGACTTGGCAATTTTTAACAACACCGGCCCGGGCCTTTACGGCTGGTGGTGGGATTGGCATTCAATTGTTCAATTCATTCTACTTGTTGTTACTGGCAATGCTGATTTCTTTTCCAATTGCTCTAGGTGCGGGTATTTACCTGAATGAATATGCCAAACAAAATTGGCTGACGTCAATTATTCGAACAGCAATCGAGATTCTCAGTTCTTTACCTTCGGTGGTTGTAGGTCTGTTCGGCTTTTTACTCTTCGTAGTCCACATGAAGATGGGCTTTTCGATTTTGTCAGGAGCACTGGCCTTAACCTTTTTCAATTTACCTTTATTGACACGTAGTATTGAAGGATCGCTGGCGGCTATTCCAAATTTACAGCGGGAGGCTGGTTTAGCCCTCGGGCTGTCACGGTGGGAAACAGTCACTCATGTTATTTTGCCAGCAGCGGTGCCAAGTATTTTAACGGGTGTTATTTTAAGTGCTGGCCGTGTGTTTGGTGAAGCTGCCGCATTGATTTACACATCAGGACAGTCTGCACCAGCATTGAATTTTGCTGACTGGAATCCGTTTAATATCTCCAGTCCGCTCAATCCGATGCGGCCAGCCGAAACCTTGGCTGTTCATATTTGGAAAATCAACTCAGAAGGCATCATGCCAGATGCAAGTGCAGTTTCGGCAGGGTCTTCCGCGGTTTTGGTCTTAGCAGTGTTACTTTTCAACTTTTTGGCACGTTGGTTGGGACGTCGGATTTACAGACGATTAACGTCGGCCGCAAACGATTAATGGGAAAAGGGGAGCAACGACATGAGTGAAGAAATAGCTTCAGCTGTTGAAGCACCATCACGTAATATCTATCACTTTGACGAAGCAGATCATGAAATCGCCTTGTCGACGCACGGTTTGCATGTTTTTTATGGGGATAATGAGGCCTTAACAGAGGGCGATTTACAATTCGAGCGTTATAAGATTACGGCCCTAATCGGGGCATCTGGCTCCGGAAAATCGACTTTTTTGCGATCATTAAACCGTATGAACGATGGAATTGCCCGCGTTGAGGGTGAAATTCGGTACCGCGGACTGGATATTAACAGCAATCAAATTGACGTTTATGAAATGCGGCGCCACATTGGCATGGTGTTTCAACGCCCTAATCCGTTTGCAAAATCAATTTATGACAACATTACGTTCGCCCTTAAACAACGGGGGATGCGAAAGAAACAGGAACTTGATGAAATTGTTGAGACATCTTTACGGCAAGCGGCAATGTGGGATCAGGTCAAAGATGAACTTCATAGCAGTGCGTTGGCATTATCTGGTGGCCAACAGCAGCGACTCTGTATCGCGCGAGCCATCGCAATGAAACCAGACATTTTGTTGCTCGATGAGCCAGCCAGTGCGCTTGACCCTGTCGCAACTTCGCAAATTGAAGACACATTGCTCCAGTTGAAAGAACAATACACGATTATTATCGTGACGCATAATATGCAACAAGCCGCTCGGATAAGTGACTTTACGGCCTTCTTTCATTTAGGAAAGGTACTCGAATACGATGAGGCACGTAAGATTTTTACCCGGCCGAAAGTAGCGATTACAAATGACTATATTTCTGGGAACTTTGGCTAGCAGGGAGGCTGACAGGCGATGGCAACACCAATCATGGCAACGGACAATCTGCACCTATTTTATGGCAAGAAGGAAGCCTTAAAGAGTATTAATCTGTCCTTTCAGGAAAAAGGAATCACCGCGTTAATTGGCCCTTCTGGTTGCGGTAAGTCAACTTTCTTGCGTTGCTTAAACCGCATGAATGACTTAATTAATGACGTAACGATTACGGGCAACGTTATGTTTAAAAGTCAGAATGTTTATGCGCCTGATACAGATATCGTGGCACTACGCAAAGAAGTGGGAATGGTTTTTCAGCAACCGAATCCATTTCCCTTTTCAGTGTATGAAAACGTTATTTACGGGTTGCGGTTGGCTGGCGTACGTGACAAGCACGTGCTGGATGAGGCCGTTGAGCGCAGTTTGAAGCAGGCGGCCATCTGGGATGAGGTCAAAGATGATCTGCACAAAAATGCCTTAGCGCTTTCCGGTGGTCAACAGCAACGGGTTTGCATTGCCCGTGTGTTGGCTGTGTCACCTGATGTTTTGCTATTAGATGAACCAACCAGTGCTTTGGATCCAGTTTCGAGCCACGTGATTGAAGAAACGTTGTTGCAGCTGCGGTATGATTACACCATTATCACTGTCACACATAACTTGCAGCAAGCTTCGCGAATTGCAGACCGGACTGCGTTTTTTCTTCAGGGTGAACTGATTGAAGCAAGCGACACCAAGAAAATTTTTATGGATCCGCAAAATCAGCAGACACAAGACTATATTTCTGGTCGTTTCGGCTAATCAAAGTCGCCACGACGGACAAAAAAGGAGTTGGCAAAATGCGACGTTTGTTTGATGACGAACTGAATGATTTGGATACCGGTTTTACAGAAATGGGGATGTTGGTTTCTGAGGCGATTGGTAAAGCTGTGACGTCATTTGTAAATCATGATCGAACCCTGGCGCAAGGGGTGATTGACGATGATCATTTGATCAATGATCGGGAAGTGGCGCTGGAGAAAAAATCATTTGAAATGATTGCGCTGTACCAACCGGTAACAACAGATTTACGGGAAATCGTCACGATTCTTAAGGCCGTCTCAGATCTCGAACGAATGGGCGATTATGCGCGAAGTGTCGCGCACTCGACGATTCGCGTAAAGGGCAACAAGCGGGTGGCTTCGATTGAACAGCACATTTCAGAAATGGGTGCCATTATTCAACAAATGGTCGCTGACGTGCTGGATGCCTACGTCAAGGATGATGATGTTCGTGCGCGTCAAATTGCGCGAGTTGATGCGCAAGCGGCTGACTACTACCAATTGATTTATATGGAAAGCATTGATCAGATGAGGCAAGATCCAGAAGTTGTTATTGGTAGCACCGACTATCTGTCTGTGGCACAGTACTTAAAACGGGTGGGAGATTACGTTACCAACATTTGTGAATGGATCGTATATCTACAAACTGGCAAAATTGTGGAGTTAAATCCACGCAATAATGATTCCGCCTCCGAAAAATAAGTCGTGATGCCAATTTTTTAATTTGTAAGCGAACAAAAACAGCACCTGCTAACCTTGATATTGGCACCGAGAAACGTGATGTCAGTAGTTGAGAATCAGTGGGAGCTGTTTTAGTGTTTATTAAGGGCTTTTTAAAAATTGGTCAGCGTGGCCTGTTTGCGATAAAATTAGGGCATTCGAATACTGATCGATTATAGAATGTGAGGTGAACCTGCTTGAGTAAACAAAAATTAACAAAATCTGCCACAGACCGTTGGATTGGTGGTGTTTTTGGCGGTATTGGAGAATATTTGCATATTAATCCGACGATTTTGCGGATTGCTTATATTATTTTAGCCGTCGTCATTCCACCGCATTGGTTAGTGTCATTACTGGCAGTTGTTTTGTATGGCGTATTGTTGTGGTTATTACCGAGTGATCATCAACCAAGTGATGCGTCGTTCTTCAATCTATTTGGGGATTTGTTTAGTGGTCAGGGGCCGTCATCGCAATCGTCACGATCACGTCAACGAAAACAAATTCACGCCGAAGAGCATGATACGCATGAAAATAAAGGGGATAAATAAAACATATGAAGTTTTGGCAACGAATCATTGTCGATGCGCTGTTGTTTATGGCCATCGCTGGATTTTTCCACAATAGTTTTGTGGTTTCGAGTGTGTGGTATGCACTTGTCGCCAGTTTAGTGCTGGCGATTTTGAACGCTGCGATTAAACCTATCTTGGTCGTTCTATCGCTTCCAATAACGTTCCTGACGCTGGGGTTATTTTCCATTGTGATCAACGCTCTAATGTTGGAACTAACGAGCTTTTTTGTTGGGGCTCAAAACTTTCACATTGCTAATTTTGGCATGGCCATGTTGGCTGCCATCATCATGTCGATTTGTAACGCGATCATTTCAGGGTACTTTAGCAGAGAGTGATGCCAAGAGAAGAGTGGTGCCGAAGCTCGGGAAGGACCGAGCAATAACGTAAAGGTGGCAGCGTGCAAGCGTACTTTGCTTGTGGGTTGACAGCTTTGGGTTATGCACAGGTCCTTGAGCGACAGGTGCACGTTTAAGAGAGTGGTGCCCAGCTTCGGTTTGAAGCCGAGCAATAAGAAGTAAGGCGAGACATTCGGTGGTCTTGCGAATGACTTGACTTACAGCTTATGCACAGGATTCAGAAGCTGGGTGCACGTTTAAGAGAGTGATGCCCAGCTTCGGTTTGAAGCCGAGCAATAGCCTTTAAAAATCAGAGGAGGAACGTTTGTGGCAGACAGTGTAACGATTAGCGAACTGGTACAAAATACGCGTTTAACCGTTTATTACGGTAAAGAATATTTAGAAGACCGGCACATCACGACGCCGGACATTTCACGGCCGGGCTTGGAAATGACGGGATATTTCAACTACTATCCGCCGGAACGTATCCAACTGCTTGGAATTACGGAGACGTCCTTTTCCAAGAAGATGAGTCACGATGAATTGTTGATGATCATGCGCAAAATGGCCGATCCCAAAACACCTTGCTTTGTGGTTTCCACTGGAATTGAACCACCGGCTGAGTTGATTCAAGCTGCCACTGAGCAGCATATTCCAGTACTGGGATCTAAGCAGACCTCATCGCGGATTTTGTCAAACATGTCCATGTATCTCAGTGGCGTGTTGGCAAAGCGTCAGTCAATTCATGGCGTGTTGGTCGATATTTATGGACTTGGGGTGCTCATTACCGGTGACTCAGGTGTTGGTAAGTCGGAAACAGCACTGGAATTGATTCGTCGTGGTCACCGATTGATTGCTGATGATCGGGTGGACGTTTATCAACAAGACGAACAAACGTTGGTTGGTGAAGCACCCAAAATTCTCAATCATTTAATGGAAATTCGTGGGATTGGGATTATTGACGTGATGAATCTATTTGGGGCAGGCGCGGTCCGCAGTCAGGCAAAGATTCAACTGATTGTGCATTTACAAAACTGGACTCCGGACGCACAGTTTGATCGTCTTGGTAATGCCGACGATGAGCGACAGATTTTTGATGTACAAGTGCCGATGATTTCGATTCCGGTTAAAACTGGGCGAAATTTGGCCATCATTATTGAATCAGCGGCCATGAACTTCCGTGCCCGTTCGATGGGTTATGATGCAACAAAGACGTTTGATGACAATTTAAATAGTTTAATTCAGGAAAATTCTAAACGTGATGAAGCTGCTGAAGCAGCAAATGCGGCAAAGCTGACCGATACCAAGCCATCGGCCACTAAGGATAAGGATTAAGCGATGGTTTTTACTTCACTTGTCGGGGCGTTAAACCCGATTGCATTACATCTTGGACCCATTGAGGTTCATTGGTACGGCGTCATCATTACCACTGGTGTTTTTCTGGCCCTGTGGCTGTCTGTTAGAGAAGCGCGCAGACGAGGCATTGATCCAGATGACCTTTACGACTTCCTACTATGGGCGTTACCGGTTGCGTTGATTTCGGCTCGGCTATATTATGTTGTGTTTCAGTGGTCGTATTATCAGCATCACCTAGACCAAATCATTGCGATTTGGGATGGCGGGATTGCGATTTACGGGTCGTTGATCGGTGCCATTATTGTCGTGATCCTGTTTACGCGATGGCGTAAGATCCCCACATTTCTGTTTTTGGATGTTTTGGCGCCGACGGTCATCATGGCGCAAGGCATCGGCCGCTGGGGAAACTTTATGAATCAGGAAGCATTTGGTAAAATAACAACGTTGGCACACTTGCATAGCCTGCATATCCCACAGTTTATTATTACGCAGATGAACATTGGTGGCGCGTACCGCACACCAACCTTCCTGTATGAATCGACATGGGACATTGCCGGATTCATTTTCTTATTGGCAACACGGCACATAAAGGGCTTTTATCAACGTGGCGAAGTGTTCTTCATTTACGTTATTTGGTACGCGTTTGGACGGTTCTTTGTGGAGGGTATGCGGACAGACAGTTTGATGTTGGGGCCAGCTCGAGTGTCACAATGGTTGTCTGTTGTCCTGTTTGTCGGTGCGTGGATATGGTTGATTATTCGTCGACGTAGCCACAAAGTTCCAACATATCTATCAGGCATGTCAACAGCCAAAAAGTAGTACATTCAGCAATTAACTGAGGAGAAACTAATGACAACAAAAATTGCGGTTCTAGGCGCCGGTTCGTGGGGTAGTGTTCTGGCTAACCTGCTTACCGAAAATGGTCAGACAGTGACACTGTGGTCTCATAAGGCTAGTCAAGTTGAGGAAATGAATGTCCATCACACTAATCAAGCCTACATGCCAAACTTTGAATATCAGCACGGCTTGAGGATGACGGATAATATGGCCGATGCATTGGAAGATGCAAGTGCCGTGTTATTTGTAGTTCCCACGAAGGCGATTCGTGAGGTCGGTGCGCAGGCGGCAAAGATTCTGGTTGCCAACCACCAACAAGTTACAGTTGTTCACGCTGTAAAAGGACTTGAACAGAATACTTACAAACGTGTGTCCGAAATGTTGGCTGAAGAAATTCCTGCTGCTAATCGAAATGCCATCGTTGTGTTGTCAGGTCCAAGCCACGCCGAGGATGTTGCAAAAAAGGATATCACCTTGATTACAGCGGCTTCGTTAAATGAGGATGCGGCGAGAAATGTCCAAAAATCCTTTATGAATGCATATTTTAGGGTTTATACTAATACGGATGTGATTGGCGCTGAATATGGGGCAGCCTTGAAAAACATTATTGCGATTGGTGCAGGGGCGTTACACGGTCTCGGCTATGGCGATAATGCCAAGGCCGCTTTAATGACGCGCGGACTTGCCGAAATTAGTCGGTTGGGTCAGTCGTTTGGCGCAAATCCATTAACATTTATTGGTCTCTCGGGAGTCGGTGATTTGATTGTGACGGCGACGAGTTCAAATTCACGCAATTGGCGTGCGGGGAATGAGCTGGGGCAAGGTAAATCGTTGCAAGAAGTCATTGATACCATGGGGATGGTAATCGAAGGTGTGGCCACCACGAAGGCTGCCCATGAGCTGGCAATTAAGCGGCATGTTGATATGCCGATTACGGATGCCATTTACGACGTACTCTACAATGGTGCGGAAGTCCGTTCCGTCATCACTGGGTTGATGCGTCGTGAAGGACGTGCCGAAATTGGTTAACATGGCATTCACTGTCAGAGTATAGTAGACCGCAAGACGGTCCGAAAACGAAAGGAATTTGTTGTTATGCAAAAAGTTAGAAAGGCCATTATTCCCGCAGCGGGTTATGGCACGCGTTTTTTACCAGAAACTAAGGCAATCGCCAAGGAAATGTTGCCAATCGTTGATAAGCCAACGATTCAATTTATTGTTGAAGAAGCTCACAAAGCTGGGATTGAAGAAATCTGTGTCGTTACTGGACGTGGGAAGCGTTCCATTGAAGATCATTTTGACTCAGCGCCTGAATTGGAAGCTGATTTAGCAAGTAAGGGTAAGGACGCCATGTTGCATGCCGTTCAATCAAGTAACGACAGCAACCTTTATTTCATCCGTCAAAGTCACATGCGTGGTTTGGGTGACGCTGTGTTGACAGCAAAAGACTTTATCGGTGATGAACCCTTCGTTGTCCTATTAGGTGATGACCTAATGGAAGATAAGGTAACGTTAACTAAACAGTTGATTAACCGTTATGAAGAAACGGGTGACTCTACGTTGGCCGTTATGCGCGTTCCTCATGAAGAAACGAACAAGTACGGGGTTATTAACCCAGTCAAGGAAGTTTCCAATGGCTTGTACGAAGTTAAGAATTTCGTTGAAAAGCCAAAGCCAGAAGATGCACCATCAGACCTAGCCATTATTGGTCGTTATCTTTTGACACCAGAAATTTTTGAAGCCTTGGAACAAACACCATATGGTAAGGGCGACGAACTACAATTGACTGATGCCATCGACTTGCTGAACAAGAAACAACATGTTTATGCGCACGAGTTTAAGGGTGACCGTTACGATGTTGGTTACAAGTTCGGCTTGATCAAGACGAATATTGAATTTGGTTTGCGCCACCCTGATGTTAAAGATGAATTGCGTGACTACATTCTTCAATTGGCAGACGAAATCAAAGCAAACAAAAGATAAGCGGTATTAAGATAAAACGCGCTGATGACCGAATTGGTCGGATCAGCGCGTTTTTACCATAGGGGGTATAAGCAAAATGCTTGTACTACTTACAAAAAGATAGTAGACTGTGTCCATTGATAAATTTAGTAAGCAGTGGGAGGAAGAGTCAATATGGCAACAAACTACGATGTGATTGTGATTGGTGCCGGTCCTGGTGGGATGACGGCAGCCTTATATGCATCACGAGCGAACTTATCGGTCTTGTTGTTGGACCGTGGTATCTACGGTGGCCAGATGAACAACACTGCTGCCATCGAAAACTATCCAGGATTTAAGTCCATTCAAGGCCCAGATTTGGCTAGTGCAATGTACGAAGGTGCTACGCAATTTGGCGCTGAATACGGTTATGGAGCTGTGGAAAAAATTGTCGACAACGGCGAGACAAAAACGGTTACGACCGATACGGACGAATATACAGCTAAAGCCATTGTGATTGGGACCGGTTCACAGTATCGTAAACTCGGCGTGCCTGGGGAAACCGAATTTTCCGGACGTGGGGTTTCATATTGTGCTGTATGTGACGGTGCGTTCTTCCGCAACAAACACGTGGTGGTTGTCGGTGGTGGTGACAGCGCGATTGAAGAAGGTATTTACTTGACTCAATTGGCTGACAAAGTGACTGTCATTCATCGCCGCGACCAATTACGGGCACAAAAAGTTGCTCAGGATCGTGCGTTTGCTAATGAAAAGATGGATTTTGTGTGGAACACGGAAGTCACTAAGATTGTCGGTGATGACATGAAGGTGACCGGTGTTGAACTCAAGAACAACGAGACTGGCGAAACGAGCACGATGTCAGCTGACGGTGTCTTTATTTACGTTGGTAATTTGCCAATGACAACACCGTTTGCCAATCTAGGTGTTACTGATGACACAGGTTGGATTCCAACTGACGATCACATGCGGACCAATGTCCCTGGTGTGTTTGCCATTGGTGATGTTCGTGAAAAGGATCTGCGTCAGATTACGACTGCAGTTGGTGATGGCGGCATCGCTGGTCAACAAGTTTTCCAATATTTGGAGGATTTGAAGGCTAAAACCGCGGTTAAGTAGATTATAAAATTTAGAATTCGAATGTAAGGCGAGTGATACTCATGAGTGGTTGCAATTCTGCAACTTTCATGAATATCACTCGCCTTTTTGGGTTCAAATTAATGTAAAGACCTTGGAAGACGCGACTTAGAATGTGTGAATGCGGTATACTTAAACCATATTTGTGACTTTGGTCAAGATGAATGGAGATGCAACTTTGGATTGGAAAGAGTCTTACCAGGTTTGGGAACAACAAGAAAATCTGGAAACAAGTTTAAAAACAGAATTAACAGCGTTGAAGGGTAACGATGACGCGTTGGAAGATGCCTTTTATCAGCCAATGAGCTTTGGTACAGCTGGTATGCGTGGGGTCATGGGCCCTGGTATCAACCGAATGAACATTTACACGGTTCGTCAGGCTACTGAAGGGCTTGCTACATACATGGATACACTGGGTGACGCTGCCAAGAAACGCGGGGTTGCCATTAGTTTCGATTCCCGCCATCATTCAACGGAATTTGCACATGAAGCCGCGGCTGTTTTAGGACAGCACGGCATCAGGAGTTACGTTTTTGAAGGATTACGGCCAACACCTGAACTGTCGTTTACAGTTCGGCACTTAAATACGTTTGCCGGAATCATGATTACCGCTAGTCATAACCCGAAGCAGT
>DMZB01000235.1 GCA_003482405.1 Lactobacillus sp.
TATAATTTGTTATTCAGAAGCGATAACCTTTACTGGTTAGTCAGGAAAGTCAAAACCTAGTTGATCCGCGACGATTCGGGCAGTTTCGAGGAAGAGTTGACCGGCCGCTTGCAATGCAGACCAAGTTGACGACAAACTGTCCAGCCGATAAGTCTTCACCAATTTAGCATAATCGTCTGGTGTCAGTGCATCCTGCAAATGACTGTCATGTTTGCCTACGCTCGTTTGAAAGTTCGTACTGATACCGACAGACCACTCCAACATTTTAAGCAATTCGGCGCGGACTGGATCGTCCATGTACTGGTTGGCATACAGCAATTCGTTACGTTTGAGCCCCTTCATTACATACAGACTGACCCAGAAGAATTCGTTCACACAGTTCTGATAGTCCTCTTCTGATGGCGCGGTGATGCGAAAGTCCCAATCAGAAGTTTCGGGTTGGCGTTGCACCGGGTGGTCTTTATCAAAGATGACCGTGTTTAAATGCTCCGCTGCCAAATAAGCATCCATGTCTCCAAGGGATGCAATTTTAAGGTCAAGTCGATTACCATCCGTAAACTGCATCAGATAAGGATACCAAGGTTGCATGGTGCCGCTGAACAGGGCGCCTGTTGGCTTTTGCATCATCAACCGCTCGCCAAACACATCCAGCCAGTCATCATTCTGCCGAAATGGGGTCGGGTCTTTTACAAAGTAAGTGATGTCAAAATCTGCAAACCGGTCCTGTTTTGCCGCAGGATTATTCCGCGATCCTTCCATTCCAATCGCCCGAATATTGTCATCTTTTTCCGCCACCGAGCGAATCAGTGTCATCATTTCATCTGTACTGCGTTGTGCCATGATAATCCCCCATTCAGAAAACGTTTGTTCTTATGTGCAATTATAGCGCAGGTTGGCGGACAGGTCTTTGATGAACCCTAGTTAAGACATACGTAAAAAGGTTCATTATTAACAAAATGGTCCCATTCTCAAAATTCGGGAATAGGACCATTTCACGTTAATGCGTACATCGCATCATTTCTTGAAACTATTTGGCATCAACTGGATTAGTTAATTTCAATTTGGTTATTTTCGTTCTCGTTTGCGTCGGTCTTTGGCAGTTTAATCGTTAAAACACCGCCATCATAATGGGCTTCAATATTGTCCCGGTCCACATTTGGCAGGTAGAAAGAACGGTTTACATTGCTATAACTACGCTCATGGCGAAGAACTCGGCCAGCATCGTCTTTATCTTCGCGACTATTTTCATGTTCCGCTTGAATGGTTAAAGTGTTATCGCGATACTGCAGCTTAATGCCATCCTTCTTAAAGCCAGGTAATTCGGCACTGACCTCGAAGGTTTTACCACGATCAACAACATCGGCCCGCATGTTTGAACCACGACGTGTCATATCAAACATGTTTCGCGGGAAACCAAAGAAAAAGTCATCCTGAGGGTCGTTAAAATCATCATTACTTAAATCATAACGCATATCAAAAATCTCCTTCTCAATAGGTTAAATGGTCTTTTCCACTTCCACAGATTATAATAGTCAGTATTGGTCAAACTTTCAAGTTGTTTGCTTGATATTTTTAAATTAATTGAAATTGAAAGAAAAGCATAAACCAAAATGCGTGCTGTCACACTGATACCTGCGTAATTGGTCGTCGACGAAAAAACTCATTGGAAACCAAAGTAGATTTCCAATGAGTTAATTTTGGTATATTCATTTTTAATGCGCATTTGAGCGTCTGTTTAACGTCAATGTTTATTAGACAAAATTAGTACGTTTCGTCTTCAACTAAGCCGCCATTTGGCTTCAATTCGTTTACGCCAAGTTCCTTACCCAGAACCAACAGGGCATCTTCACGGCTCTTAATCTGATCCATGTCCCAAATAACAGAATGAATCGATGAATCATCATAGTCGAATTGTTCAAAATAAATGTAAGGGTCAGAGTTGCGGTCCTCTGAGGCGTCGATGATTTTAGTTGAGAAACCATGCGCCCAGTCCCGATCATCTAATTTTGGAAAGTCCTTAACGGAAACAAACCCCTTATCTGCAATAATATCCAAAGCCTTTTTTACGTCGGCATCGTCATATTCAATGTTGGCGTCGTTATACTGTGCGTCTTCCTTTGCCATCATCAGCATCTCCTCGTCATTTATAAGATAAGCATAGCACTG
This sequence comes from Lactobacillus sp., assembly GCA_003482405.1. Lineage (GTDB taxonomy): Bacteria > Bacillota > Bacilli > Lactobacillales > Lactobacillaceae > Furfurilactobacillus. The sequence continues at coordinate 2,167 of DMZB01000235.1, forward strand.
TGATTTTTAAATGGTAAGCGATTGCAGTGCATAACTGTGATTCAGATGCAGCTTGGCCGTGCAGTTGTAAAATTTCTATATTCGTTACACCGACCAGTAACGCCGTTTCCGTGGGACCGGTCCCATGGAAACGGCGTCTTTGCCTGACGAAACGATGAGGCTAACTCGTATTTCGGCTACTAACACGAAATTGCTTATTTGATAATAAAAACTGAAAGTGTTTTGTTCTCATTAACTAGCGCGGTATAATGTTCTCAGACTTTTGTACCAAGAAATGGGGAATATTCCGTTGGATAGTGGTGAGATAATTAGCAACTTAGTCATCATGCTAATTACTTTTATATTTGCTACCTTTTTCGTGGCGGCTGAATTTGCGCTCGTGCAAACGCGGCCCAGTGTTCTGGAAGAAGAACAGGACAAACGCGATAAGAAATCGAATAAAATTGATGTGGCCACCCGTATGGTCCACAACTTAAATGAATATCTATCAACAACGCAGGTTGGGACCACACTGTGTGGGATCATCCTTGGTTGGATCGGTGAAGAAACCGTGACGACTATGCTTGTTGATTTGTTTGGTATTGCTAACCTGAATTTCAACTCGACTTTGGCTCACGCCATCGGTTCTGTGATTGGGATTATCCTGTTAACGTACTTTGAAGTGGTTATTACCGAAATCGTGCCTAAGAACATTGCGATCGACCGGCCATTTCAGGTGTTGATGCTGGTTGTCACACCATTGCGCTACTTTCACGTTGCTTTCTACCCGTTCGTTTGGTTACTTAATTCATCAGCCAACGGTATCGTGAAGATGCTGGGAATGAAACCAGCATCTGAAAGTGACGAGGCCTTCAGTCAGGCCGAAATTTTAAACTTGTCGCGAAATGCCGTTTCCGGTGGTGAACTGGAGCCTGAAGATTACGTCTTCATGCAACGGGCGTTTGAAATGAACGACAAGGTGTCCCGAGACATCATGATTGACCGAACACAATTGGAAGTCGTCGATGTCACTGACACAGTCAAAGACGCCTTACAGGTGTACCTGACGGAGCAGTTTAGCCGCCTCCCAGTTGTCGCTGACGGTGATAAGGATAAGATTCTCGGTTACGTATTCAACTATGATTTGATTCGTCAAAGTCAGGTCGATGATTCCATCAGCGTGGCCAAAGTGTTGCGAAACATCATTACCGTACCTGAAACGATGCCGATTCAGGATGTTCTGCAACAAATGATCAACAAGCAGACGCCAATCGTTGTTGTTGTGGATGAATACGGTGGGACGTCTGGGATCGTCACGGATAAAGATATTTATGAAGAACTCTTTGGTACCGTCCATGACGAAATCGACGATGTTTCAGATGAGTACATCTTCAAACAAGATGACGGCTCTTACCACGTTTCCGGGAAGATGACGCTGTACGACTTTGAACGTTACTTCCAAACAGACATCAAGAAGTTTGAAGAGTCTGAAGTGGTCACCTTAACGGGTTACATCATTGAAAATGACCCTGATATCAAGGCTGGGGACAGTTACCAGATTGGCGACTTTCAGTTCACTGCCCTTGATTACGAAAACGCCTATATCAATTGGTTTGAAGTTATTCGCAAACCGGTTAAAGAAGAAACCGACGATGAATCAGAAAAAGCGGCGCCAACAGAAGAATAATAGTTAGCGTACAAACAAACGGATCAATCAAAACCACGTGTTGTGGCCTTGATTGATCCGTTTTTTGTCCATGTTTATTTCAAAATTCGTTTCAACATTTCGTTACCCACGTGCAAGTCTTCATCATGGTAGTGCTGGGCACGAATCCGCACTGGATCACCGCCGTGGTAATACTCGTACATAAGCTGGCGTTGGCCGAAACTTTCACCGGTTACATCCCAGCTCAAATTCAACAATCGTGAGCGATACTCGGCTGACATTAGGTTGCTGCTCAACATTTCATCTAACACAGGCCCTAGTTCACCGTCAAAGTCGCGGCCATCTGGCACACCCATCATGGAGCCGGCGCCTAACTTTTGAATCGTCGTTAAGGCATCCCCATACATTTTCGGTAATTGCGCACGAATCGCCAGCAGTGGTTGGATACTGGGACCAAATACACCGGCATTGTCCAACGCACCAGTTAATTCGGCATTTACTAACGCCCCGCGAACCAACTCCAAGTTGGCCGTCAAGTTGCCCAACATTTCTTGAACATTCAGGTATTTATCGACGCCCAAACGCTGGGCCAGCTCAATTGCCAGACTTGTGACAAATTCAAGTTTGACGGAGCCACGCGCCTGATCCTGCAACATCGTGTGCTGAAACAGACCACTTTCAATAAAGAACCGGTTTGATTTTTCGACATCTTGGAATACAAAAACCTGTGGCCAAGGAATAAAGACGTCTTCAAACACGATGTAGGCATCGATTTCATCAAATGCATTGGACAACGGATAATCAAATTCACTATGGTCTGGCCGGTCAAACGGTTTGCGACAGATAACTTTCAAACCTTCTGCATTAATTGGTAACCAGAAAGCCAATGCATAATCGTCATCCCCAGTGGTCAATGTTGGCGTGTTGAAAATCAACAGTTCATTGGATAACGGCGCCAGTGTATTCACCATCTTGGCGCCACTGACATAAATCCCCTCACTAGTCACCTTCGTCGCTTTTACGCCGGTCGCACCTTTGCTGATCTCATGTAAGGCCTTTGAACGATCGATTTGAGGGTTCTGTAATGCATGAGAAACAAACACATCATTGCCTTTGATCCGGTCACAATATGCCTTGGCGTTGGCCGAAAAATCCGTGTATTGATTATGTCCTAAAAATTCGGTATGTGCTGCAAACACTGGGATCCCTGAATCGATAAAGTCAGGTGTCCGCCCCAACATTCCATAAGATTCAATTGCAATGTCCTGATACACATGTCTTTTTGCCGTTAAGTCCGCTGCTGTCTGCGGCGTCTTAAAAACTAGATCATATTGCTGGTCACCTTCCGTATACAGGTGCGTTTTGGGCCGTTCCTGCTGCAATCGATAATATGCATTGACGTACGCCAGTGTTTTAACAAACATCGTTTCTTTCGAAGGCTGCGCAAGTTTTTGCCCGTTCAGATACACTACTCTACCATCATCTAAATCCGTTGCTAACATCATGTGAAACTCCCCCAGTTTCAAAATATTGGTTTCAAGTTATTTGTGTTCACGTTTGCGCCGATAATCTAATTCAGCATTGCAACAAACAGAATCACAGGTCTCATTTAGAACGCACCTCCTGCAACTCATCTTCCGTCAGATCAAACATTTTCATCAAAAACTTGGGCACACCATCTGCATCAACGGGTAGTGCCGTCGTGGAAGCTTGATCAATCACTGCTTGCGGAGAGTCAGCCATCGCGACGCTCGTTTGTGCCTCACTGAACATCGGCGCATCATTTAACCCGTTGCCAAACACCACCGTGTGGGTAGCGTCAATATGTAATTGTTGTTGAACCTGCCGCAACGCCGTGGCCTTACTAATCCCTTTAGGAATCAATTCAATATTGTATGGATTGGACGCTGACAAGTTGTAAAGGCCGGTCTGTTCAAACGCCTGGCGTGCCAACGAAAGCTGTTTTGCGTCCCGTGAAACCGCTAGTCCGTTCGTAATTTGATCTGCGATTTTTGCCGCATCCTCGCGTGATGTTAACTGAATGGTGCCTGTATCCACGCCACGACGCAGCCATTTCATGTGCGCAATCATTTCGTCATTGCTGCCAGCATGATAAGTATCTTTTAAACTGAATAATCGCAACGCTACACCGTACTCATGACAAACATCAAACGCGGTCATAACCGCCTTTTCGCCAAGCAACTGTTTGTTCACACGTCGTCCTTGTGCGATCACCGCGCCGTTTGAACAAATAATGTTCATGTCAGGGCTCAACTGGTCACCAATCGAGCGCGCCAGTGCCAATAGCCGTCCACTAGCAATATATGTTTCATGCCCATCCTCACGAAGTTTGGCAAACACCGCCTTAGTGAGTGGCGATACAACTTGAGATTTCGGAATTAACGTGCCATCAATATCTGTAACAATTAAATAACGTGTCATTAACATTCCTCCGTTACCATTATTCTACGCTAGTTTTTCGGGTGCTTGTGAGCAACTTTTACGGCCGTCAAGACTGGTTTCAAAAAAATCCTTGCTGTACACTCAACTTAAAAGAAAAATGAGGAGTGTTTGAGCATGACGCCACTAAATATTCGCTACATTTCTATTGAAGGAAACACCCGTAGCTTCATCAGTCACCTTGCTGAATATGCTGACAAACAACATGAAGCGGACGCCGACAATCCGACGCTAGCCTTCAAGGAAATTTCTGAGCAAACGGATTTTGTCAACGAGACGGAACCGTACTTTGCGTTTGTACCAACCTATCTGGACGGTGGCAATGGCATCGACAACGGCGTTAAGGAACTCATGACAAATGTTCTGGGCGAGTACATTGCCTATCACGACAATCGTCAACAATGTCTGGGCGTTATCGGCTCAGGAAATCGTAACTTTAACGAACAGTATTGTCTGACCGCCCGCCGTTACTCGGATAAGTATGGTTTCCCATTTTTAGCAGACTATGAATTACGTGGAACCACCCGCGATGTTTCACGCATCTACGATTTGCTGGTTAAGACGGCAAAAAACAGCGACAAGTAAAAAACACCCTGATTAATTCGGTTACACCATCCACACAATGGCGATAACCTGAATCAACTCAGGGTGTTTTTAGCTCACCCACTTATAATGAACTTTTAAATTGGTAAACTCCTTATAACTAATTTTTTTCTCTCTTTGAAGCCTACCAACAACAATTCCAGGATGTATCTGATTTTTATCCGCAAAATCAACAATGCCACTACTCGAAAAATTCTGGTCATTAATATATTTGTGCCAGTTACTAGGTGAGATCAGAAAATCAGATGACCATTTATTAGCATGCTTTTCTTCCTCACCATTTTGATTATCTCCAGCAATCGAAAAGAAGGGCTTTTTGTGATCAAATAAAATGTGTGAAATTTCATGAAAAAAAGTAAACCACAATACATCGTTTGTTTTGTATCTCAAACTCAGCTGAATTATTGCCTTAGGAAATGGCGACAACCATCTGGTCAAGCTATTCACATGACACCCTTTTAACTCAGGAACAAAAACAACCGCAACACCGGCAGAGGCTGCGATTTTTTGCAGTTCAGGAATAAAGACTTCAGGATCACTTTCTAGTGCTACCCTTTTAAAATCTGGCAAACAATCCAGAAGCCTTTGACGATTAAATGACTCTAAGTCTATGGACAATGCTTCCTTGTAACCTTGCCTGATCCATGCTTTCAAAGCATACTTATTAATTTCACTCTCAGGTTCAGAAATCCGATAGGCTCCAGCCAATAATTCATCTTTTTCAATGCTTTTTTGCATCAAATTAAAATCAGAAAAGCCAAAGAAACGCAGTAAATTCTCTGTACGTTTTATCTTGTCACTTGTCGCTGCTACAAAGCCCTTGTTTGCCATGTCATTGTAATTAAACTTATCGGACCAATTGGCCTGAGACTCAATCAACTCTTCCTGTTTAGCTTCAGCTTCACAATTTTGAAAGTTTGAAGATAAGTTCAGCCAAAAAGACGCTGATGGGCCTAATACATATTCTAGTTTTGTCGCCACGTCTGGCGTAATTGAAACATTATCATTAATAATATTGGACACGTGCTTCTTGGTAACTCCCAAATGCTCTGCCAACACTTCCTGCGTCATATTGAGAGAAAACAGTACTTCACGCAATGTTTCACCTGGAGCTGTAGCATAATCTGAAACAATCATATTCTTATTTGTGCTCATGATAATCTACAATCTCCTTTATCCAAATTATTTTGACCTCATTTTTTTCAACAGTATCAATTTCATTATCCGTGGTTCCTCGAAAAACTAAACGCCAATTTGGAGACACATCAACCGCCCAATATCCCTTTAAATTGCCCTCCAGTAAATGAAGTCTCTGTGGAGGTAATCGACTTATATCTTGCAATGATTCCGCGGCGGTAAACTCAGAAATTCTTTGCATAACCTTCATACCAACCTTGGCGCCATACTTTTTGATTACTTCACGTCTTTTTGAAAGAATCCGTGTAATCTTATTTGTTTCTCCCCTAATTTGCACAAATTCAATAACCTTTTTGGTTAACATTTTATGTATTTACATCATAACATACCTGTTAAAAAAACTGATCAGTGAAGATTTGATAACCTTCACTGATCAGCGACTTTAACATGGCTTTAATTCTTCTTTAACCGCGCGACCCGTTCCGAATGGGCTCGCCAGTATACTGCAACCAAAGCAATCATTTGAACAACCCCGACAGACATAAAGAGAACCGGGAATGTTGCATAGTCCAGCATAAATCCACCAAACAACGGACCCAGTGCACGACCAAAGGCGATCGCCATATTGGCAAAACCTTGATAACGGCCAGCTTCACTTGCGGGTGCCTTAACGGCAATCCAGGCTGGCAAGGCAGGATGACCAATCATTTCACCAAATGTCAGCACAATCATCGTGATCACAAACATCCAGTAAGCCCGTGCGAAAATCAGCATGAAAAATGAAATCGCAAACAGCGTAATACCGACTACAATGACATTTTCAATTTTGAATTTTTCACTCCATCGGGTAACCAGTGGCTGTAAGGCGACAATAATCAGACCGTTTAGTGTCCACAATAGACTGTAATTCAGCACCGGAATGCCAAGGTTGGTCATGTGAACCGAAATCACACTTTCCCACTGCGAGTATGCCAAGTTGATGGCCAACAGTAGCACCAGGATCAACACAATAAGCACGGTCGGACGTGAACGTTTGCCATCCATTTCACGGTGTGTGGCTTTAGGCGTTGTGGAAACTTCCGGTGTCACATTAAAGTGCAGGGCCACTACAATCGTCAACGCCGCGTAGCAGACCGCCGCAATAATAAAGACAACGGTGATGCCAAACTTAATCGCGTAACCGACAATCAGTGTCCCAATTACCACACCAATGTTCATGGAAACATACAGCATGTTGAATACATGGCGTGTAGACGTCGATTTTACCCATGTAGCCAACGAATTCAGAATGGTCATGTTGACGCCATCCCCAAATCCGATCACAAGAAGTAAAATGCCATAAATTGGCCAACCATGCCAAAAAATTAATGCGATGACTGCCAAAGTTGCCAAAGCAGCTGACAGAACGCCCGTTTGATAGGGTTTCCAGTGATCAAACAGATAACCACCAACAGAATCCCCGACAATCATCATCAATGACATCCCGAGTAGAACCAAACCAGAAAGTGTCAACGACTCGTGCAGATAATTATGTAAATAGATCGTCGTCAGTGGCCACAGAAAACTCGCACCACTATTATTCAACATGGACGCGACAAATAACCAACTAAATTTAACTTCAGAACGTTGGGCTGACAGAAAAATCCTCTCCTTTTAACACCCGATTAACACTCTGATTCCATTCTATCACGGCGTTTGCATTAGGTCGCCTACGACGGGTCTAATTGATATCTCTTCACAAATATATTTATGCAAATTACTTACTTATTATCTGTGAAATGCCGTTCTTAAAAGTTTATTTATTTCGTAGTGTAAACAAAAAGATGTAAAAAATTTACAAATGCTCATTTATTCACTTTAAATTCAAACGTTTGCCTGCTATGATGTAAACGTAAACAAATAAGACACATAAAGGAGATTGCTTCATGAAAGCTGCTGTTGTTAGAGACCCAGTCGACGGATATGTTGACGTTAAAGATGTTACATTACGTGATTTAAAACCTGGTGAAGCTTTAGTAGATGTTGAATACTGTGGCCTTTGTCACACCGACCTCCACGTTGCTGCCGGTGACTTTGGTAAAAAGCCTGGCCGGATTATCGGACACGAAGGTGTTGGGATCGTTTCGAAGGTTGCTGATGGCGTTGACGCCGTTAAGGTTGGCGACCGTGTATCAATCGCTTGGTTCTTCAAGGGCTGTGGCCACTGTGAATACTGTCTGACTGGCCGTGAAACACTTTGCCGTCAGGTTGAAAACTCTGGTTTCACTGTTGACGGTGCGATGGCTGAACAAGTTATCGTTGACGCTAACTACGCTGTTAAGGTGCCAGATGGCTTGGACCCCGTTGAAGCAACTTCCTTAACTTGTGCCGGTGTTACTATGTACAAAGCAATCAAAGTTGCTGATGTAAAGCCTGGCCAATGGGTATCCGTTGTTGGTGCCGGTGGTTTAGGTAACTTGGCTATCCAATATGCTAAACACGTATTCGGTGCCCACGTTGTTGCCGTTGATGGTAACCCTGACAAGTTGCAGGCTGCTAAAGAAGCAGGTGCTGACTTGTTGATCAACCGTCATGATGGTGACGTTGACAAGCAAATCCAAGAAAAAGTTGGCGGTGTTCACGCTGCTTTGGTTACTGCTGTTACAACTGCAGCCTTTGACCAAGCCGTTGACTCACTTCGCCCAGATGGTAAATTGGTTGCCGTTGCTTTACCACAAGGTGACATGCAATTGAACATTGCGAAGACGGTTCTTGATGGTATCGTCGTAGCTGGTTCATTGGTTGGTACTCGCCAAGACCTAGCCGAAACATTCCAGTTCGGTGCTGAAGGTTTGGTTCACCCAATCGTTAAGACTCGTAAATTATCAGAAATTAACGACATGATCCAAGAATTAATGGACAACAAGGTTGTTGGCCGTAACGTCGTGGACTTCGTGCACAATAAGTAAAGATTAAACCAGTGTGAGTAACCGCGGTAGGAAGCGAGCACTAACGAGATAAGAGTGTTGGTCGTACTGTGACCAATAGCTCTTATTTTGTTAGGCACAACTTTCTGCGGTTGCGAGCACGACGATGATAACCAATGCGGACAAACCCGTTCTGAAATTGAGCACTAACGGAATAAGGATTATCGNNCGATAATCCTTATTCCGTTAGTCGTTATATTTAAAAGTATGGCGGCTGCCATTATGTACATATTTGTGTACAAAATGGTACTCTTGAGATACAATATTAACATAAAATCCTTAGGAGGACTCTAAAATGAAAGCAAGTGTTTCTGCAACAAGCGTTAGCGATTTTCGAAAAAATTTTAAAGCCTATGCGGATGACGTAAGCGACCTAAATGAACCACTAATTATTACTCGTCCTAAACAAAAAAACGTCATCTTAATCAGCGAACAGGAATATAACTCATTGCGAGAAACTAACTACTTGTTAGCCACTACCGCTAATCGAAAGGCCCTTCAAGATTCTTTAACTCAACTCAATCGTGCTGAAGGTCATACTTTGACTCCCAAAGAATGGGAGAAACTTCAGAATGATTAAACTCAACATCATTTTTTCTCCTCTAGCATGGCAAGAGTACACCAATTGGCAAATTGAGGATAAAAAAACATTAAAGCGAATAAATAAACTCATTAACGACATTCAACGACATCCATTTGAGGGAATTGGGAAACCTGAACCCCTTACTTACGAGTTGTCTGGCGCGTGGTCTCGTCGAATTGACACAGTAAATCGAATTGTTTACACCGTTACTAGCACCGCCATTAACATTGTTCAAGTTAAGTATCATTACTGATTGATCAACGGCCTCTTTGTGGAAAATGCGCCAATGTAATCTCAAACATCGTCACAAAGATGGCAAACATCATTGCTGGTGGAAAAACAGTCAGTGTCAAAATTAATCCCGCCACTTTAATCACAATATCCAAGATTACCGCCCGATCCGACAGCGTATACAATAATCCTAGTGATAAGTCGTCGTTTGCAACATCTACCGAGTGTGAGATTGCCATGTTACTAAACGTCACCGCTAGAATGACCACGCCATAAAAAGCCTGAGCAGTCGGATTGTTGAAGTTATCGGCCACTAAACTCGTGGTGTATGGGAAAAGCGACGAAAAAAATAGCATTAACAGTGTATAGATGACGGTCTGTGTATTAACCAGTTTCACATTCTGCCAGTTGTTATGATGCGTCATCCACATCAAACCAATCCAGAAAAACGACAATGCATACGCAAAGAAGTTAACACGTAAAGCCCAGAGACCAGCAAGCGTCACGCATGTTGGTTTTTTTAATTCCAAAACTAAAATAGTCATGATAATTGCTAATATGGCATCGGTAAAAGCTGCCAAACGATCTTTATTCATAAATATCCCCCGTTTTATTTGCCTTAAACTGCACTTTAAGGGTTATCGTAGTCGTATAAATTGATTAAAGCAGTCTTCTGCATGAAAGGAAAGGCCATTTAATGACTAAAAAGTTAATGAATAAACAATCGATCATTATCTACTTCACCAGTTCCGGAACTACGCGTAAAGCTGCCGATACCCTCGCTCAGTTAACCGGTGCGCAAGCATTCGCGATTCAATCAACGCCGCCCTACCCAAAAAGTTATGAAGCTGTCGCAAAGGTGGGCAAAACGCAATTAGATGCGCAAACTCATCCACAGTTGGATAAAACAACCGTGCCCGACATTTCAACGTTTGACCGAGTCTACATTGGCTTCCCAACCTGGTGGCAGCAACCGCCAATGATTATCCATTCGCTGTTTGACGAACTCGACTTCGATGATAAAACGATCATTCCGTTTACGACCAGCATGAGCACCCCAATGGCTGATTCGATGCCTCACATGAAGAAAATGGCAGCGGCTTTTAATAACACGACGGTCATTGATGGGATTCGGTATGAAAATGAGCGCGGTTTACGCGACTACCTGACGCAGCACCATCTTATTTAGCAGAACAAAAACAATAAGGAGCATATTTATGAATTTACTTATCTTAGCAGCAAACGGACAAATCGCCCGTATCGTTGAAAACAGAATTTTAACTGAACCTGATTATAAAAACGTCAATCTGACACTTGGCCTTCGTAACGCTAGCCGTTTAAATGAACTCGATAATAGCCCTCGTGTCCGTTTAATGGATATCGACCTTACCAACGCGAGCCAAGTCAACAACGCCATGGTTAATCAGGACATGGTCTTCTCTGCAGTAGTCGACCACGATGCTAAAAATCGACCAACCAAAAATATCATCGCGGCCGCTAAAGCATCTGGGACCAAGCGAATCATTTCAACCAGTTTGTTAGGGCTATATAACGAAGTCCCTGGTGAATTTGGACGATGGAACACTCAAATGGTGGCCAGTGGCCTGCCTGCAGCCATTAATGCTGACAAGTTGCTCTCAGAATCCGGTATTACTTACACCACGCTACGTTTGCCATGGCTAAATGACCGCAACGAAGTTAAATATGCCATTACCACGCGCCATGAACCATATAATGGTGTGTCCGGATCACGCCAGAGTATTGCCGATGTAGTACTCAAGATTGTTGCTGATTCGTCGTTTGCCGCAAATGATAGTATCGGCATCGCTGACCCAGATACGCAAGGTGAGGACCGTCCTGTTTACTAAACCAGTTTAATAATCACAAATCACTTTCGTTATCCCGAATTTTGAGATAACGATTTTTTTGTTTAAACCCTATTCCGACAACGTTGCGCCCATTAGGTGCTATTCTATTCAATAAAATCATGCGACACTTTTAGTTGTTGAGAGAGGAGCATTTTATGGAACTAGCCACTGCACTAAAAACAGCCCGTCAGAAAGCCAAACTTTCACAACAGGCCGTTGCTGACGAACTGCATATTTCACGCCAATCGATTTCAAAGTGGGAAACTGGCAAGACGTTACCGGATATTGAAAATTTGATTCGGTTAAGTACCCTCTTTGATTTATCGTTAGACGATTTAATTAAGGGAGACGCTATTATGAGAACTAAAATTTCGCACGATTCAAAACTGTTTACTTTTTTAAAAATTGCATTGGCTGTAATTACATTGACGCTTGTATTTGCGTTGATTATTGCCTTCGCTCTGTCCCAATTTACCGTTGGCTCCTACCATCCAGTTCTAGCATATGTACCAATTGTACTCAGCCTATTTGTGTCTGCCGGAGCACTTATTTACATGCTTATTAACATTCGTAAGCAGCCAAGTCGTGGCATGAAAATTGCGCTTGTTTTGGCCTTAGCTGGCGTACTTTGTGTATTTACCTTACGATTATTGTCCTATCTTTTCCACTTGCCATATGTGGACCTCATTTAATGTTCCTTGAAGCTTCATCCGTTAATCTTGGCTTATACTGAATGTGTGTCACCATTACACGATGAAGGGAACGATTAAAATGAAAAAACTCATCTTTTTGACAAGTTTGTTATTGAACACCGTACTCATTTTTCAAATGAATCTCGCTCACAAACGTTTAGAGGCCTTTCGTGCTCAGCAGGCGTATGCCGATCAAAAAGCGGCCTCGCAATCGTTGGACACGACAAAGGGTGGCGAATAAAATGCACATTCCCGATGAAATGATTTTGCCGGAACTCCAACCATTTGCGCGGATTGCCCGTAAAACTGTGCCTTACTTAACGCCTACCAAGGTTCGGGTCATCAACACACTGGCCAATATTCAGCGCGGTATTGCCCGACCTTCGCTAACTTATGAGCAACACTTTATCGCCAGACCAGATGGCAGTCTGTTACGACTGTGTGTTTACACCGCCCTTAACCGCTCGCACAATGTCCCTGGAATCCTTTTCTTACACGGTGGTGGTTATGCGCTTGAAGCACCAGAGACTGAAGCCTTCATCATTCAACGTTTCATCGATGCTACTGGTGCCGTTGTGGTCGCCCCAGATTATCGATTATCAACAGAGGCCCCTTATCCAGCAGCATTAGATGACGCTTATCTCGCACTGCAGTGGCTGCAGCAACATGGCACTGAATATGGGATGCGTGATGATCAGATCATGGTTGCCGGAGATAGTGCCGGTGGTGGTTTAACGGCTGGTTTGACCCTGTACAATCGGGATCACGGTAATGTCGGGATCGCATTTCAAGTCCCACTGTACCCCATGTTGGATGATCGTATGATAACCGAATCCTCACGGGATAACGACGCGCCAGTATGGAATACACGCTCAAACGAACTCGCTTGGCACATGTATTTAGACGACCAATTTTCAGACGATAACGTCCCCATCTACGCAGCACCCGCACGAGCCACGGATCTTCACGGCCTGCCGCCAACCTGCACGTACGTCGGCGATATTGAACCATTTTACGATGAAACAGTCCAATATATGCAGCGGTTACATGATGCCGGTGTACCGACGTTTATCAAGATTTATGCGGGTTGTTTCCACGGTTTTGACGCCACCTGTTACAATTCGACGCCTGCTCACGAAGCTGTTCAGTTTTTGACTGAAACCTTGCAGTATGCTACGAAACATTATTTCAAACCGCAACCAAAAGTCTCTGCCTAATCAAAATCGACCTCAGAAAAGAAAAAATTCCTTTTCTGAGGTCGATTTTTTTGTATTCAGTTTTAAACGGTGCTGTTTGTGGTCTTCTATATTATCTTATGCTGGTTCATTAAGTGGTTCTTCATCCACGACTGGGGCGTTTTGCACCCAGTTCTGTGGGCGACAATTAATAATCCAATTGACGCCATATTCGTCGGTAAATTCGCCACGTTTGCCACCAAAATAAGCATTCGTATACGGTACCGTTACACGAACGCGACCCGAATTAGCCACACGAGCAAAAAACTTCTGTGCCTTAACAACATCAGCCGTATCATCGGCATTAAATTCCAACATAATTGCAATATTCGTCGCATGCTGCGGTTGATTCATAAAGTCATCGGCACACAAAATCTCTGAGCCTAAAACTTCGAAACCACCGTGCATCGTCGAATCGTTTAAGTCAGTATCAATTAAGTCTAGCTCCCGCGCAGCATTCTTTGTAACCGGAATGCGAAACAGATGGTCAGCGCCGAAAACGTCGCGATAATAGGCCATCGCTTCCTTAGCGTTGGGGAAGTGAATATATGGATGTAGTGAAGATGCGATAATCGGTCCCCCATTTCAAATGTAAAGACAGTATAGTTAACAAATCCCCTGCTGTCAATTTGACA
>DMZB01000227.1 GCA_003482405.1 Lactobacillus sp.
GGAGGTCGTCGGCAGCGTCAGATGATTATAAGAGACAGGTGTAGCAACAACTGAATGTCATTTTTGACAGCGACATCAATTAACGTGTCGGAGCTAAACCGCAAAAAGTGGTAGAGTTCCGGCATTTCTTTTTCTGGCGTGACCATTTCATTGAACCACTTGCCATAACGCATGGGCTGGTGCATGACGATGCGTGGCGTGACCGTTTTAACTTCTTCGATGGCCGCCTGTAGGTGTTTTAATCCGTCGCGGGTTAAATCATGTTCATCTAGAAAAAATTCAAATACATCTGGGTGGTGTTGCAAACGATCGCGGTATTGAGCAGGATCGGTACTGCCTTTTAACCCTAGTAATATTTTCATATAAATCTCCTAATCACGCACTGACCACTAGACCGTTTGTGCATAATTTGACTACATTTTTAGATTTGAAGATTTGCTAATGCCTGTCGGGTCACTAATTAAAACGTGTACTTTTCGAGGAACTGAGCAACCCCGTCCTCATCGTTGTTGCCGGTCACATCAGTACCAGCCGCTTTAATTTCGGGTTTGCCGTTATCCATGACGACGCCGACTTTGGCAGCCTTAAGCATCCCAAGGTCATTTTCAGCATCGCCAAAGGTCATTAGGTTATCAAACGTCATGCCGTAGTGTTTCAGTAAAGCGCTGAGACCCACATGTTTGTCCATATCCTTGTCCAAAAATTCAAGAATCTTGGGTTGTGAACGTACGGCGTGATACTTGGCATTCATCGCTGGTGTTAAGTTTGCGACAGCATCATTTAAGACTTCGGGTTCAAACGACATGACGGCTTTACTGTAGGCACCGTCAGGCAGGTCTTTAAAGTCAGCGTGGGTGAACGTCAAATTGGCATTTAGCATCTTCTCATAGTATGAAGGGCGCAAATCAGCCAGTGGCCAAACCTGTTCAAAGTCGAGGACATCCAGTGGGTAATTATGTTCAACACAATAGTCATGCAGAAGGGATAGATCATCTTTTTGAATGCCTTCCTGGAACAACTTCTCGTGCCCCACGTTTTGAATGACGAGGGCGCCGTTAAACGTAATTGTGTAGTCGTCTGCGTTTGTGAGACCAAGCTGTTCAATGTACTTCCAAATGGCATTAATCGGGCGTCCAGTACATAAGACAACCTTAATGCCCTGTTGATGTAATTGTTTAAGAATTTTCTCGTTGCGGGGACTAATTTTTTTATCGCTGGTCAGTAACGTGCCATCTAAGTCCAGTGCCACCATTTTGATCATAATATTCCTCCATCTAACTGTGATTTGATAAGGCTGAATGCTAAGTGAAACAAACAAAGTGTCAACATAACCCTAGCATAGTTTGCTCACCTAAAAACAAGTTTTTCCACAAATTCTAAAAAGGTACAGGAATTCGCTGAATATGATTTAACTTTGTTAGGGAAGCCAGTAGAATAAAGTTAGTAAGAAAGTGGGGAGTGGTTGGATGGATTATGAAAATGAGTATCGTTTCGATGGTAGTGACCGATTGCATTTAAAGAATCAAGCAACCAGTTTGCCAAGTCCGGTACCGGATAAAGACACGATTAAAGCGCAACTCGCAGATAACATTACCAAATTAGCCGATTTGCAAGCACGATTATATGCGCAATCGACGTATGGTGTGGTAATTTTGCTACAGGGCATGGACGCTGCCGGCAAAGACAGCATGATTCGCCATGTGATGAGTGGGCTGGATCCTGAAGGCACCTCGGTTGTGAGTTTCAAGCAGCCAACCAGTAACGAACTGGCCCATGATTATTTATGGCGCATCGAATCAGCTTTGCCACGGCGCGGAAGCATTCAAATCTTTAATCGCTCACAGTACGAAGACGTGTTGATCAGTCGGGTGCACCCAGAAATTCTGTTGGGTCAGCATTTACCTGGTGTCAACACGGTCGCGGACGTGAATGATGATTTGTTTAACCAGCGCTATCACGACATTGCCCATTATGAAGAATACTTAAATCACAATGGGTTTATCATGTTGAAATTCTTCCTGCATTATTCGCGTGATGAGCAGAAACGCCGGTTTGAAAAACGGATCGAAGTGCCTGAAAAAAACTGGAAGTTCTCCGCGGCTGATATTAAGGAACGGGCCTTTTGGGACGACTATCAGCGCGCTTATGAGGACATGCTGAATCACACTGCCACTAAAGAAAATCCGTGGTACATCGTGCCATCAGACTCCAAGTGGAATTCACGCATGGTCGTTTCCGACATTTTGATGAAACGGTTAGATGCGTTGAAACCAGAGTTCCCTACTGTAACGGATGAGCAAAAACAACAACTGCACGACATTCTTGATCATTTGCAGAAGGATGAAAAAAGTTAGAGCGTGAATCACCCCGGGTTAGAGCTGAGCAATAACGTGGAAGACGAACTATCCGGTGGTTTTCCGGGTGGTTTGGCTTTCGGGTTATGCGGAGGCTCTAGGGGGTGATGAACGCGTTTCGGCTATGTAGTTGGAGTGTTCTTTGCCTGAACGGCGGTTTCAGGTTATGCGCAGCGGTTCAGTGGTTGTGAGCGCGTTTTGGCTATGTAGCAGATGCGGAGGCTCTTGGGGTGATGAGCGCGTTTTGGCTATGTAGTCGGAGCGCTAGTTCAGTGATTACAGTAGTTACAACCCCGTTCCAGCCACATAGCAATTATCATTAAAGAGGGGGATGTCATGGCCAAAGGAAATTTGTACGGCGCAATGGTGATCAGTGCACAAGAAATGCAGCTGATCATCGTAGATCTTAAAACACACGCGGTCATCGAGCGGGTGAGCGCGCCGATCCATATGGGGACTGATTTATTTTCCGGCAAACGAATCGATCCAGAGCGGTCAGATGAAGTCGTCATAATTTTGCAGCGCTTCTTACAGTTGCTGAAGGATTATCGCGTCACGGAATATCGGCTGGTCGCCTCACACACGATTACACGAGCGGAAAACATTGATTACATTCGTGACCATATTTACATCACAACAGGGGTTACGCTGCATTTCATGACGGTCAATGAAGAGTCGTTATTCTCGTATGAAGCAGCGCAGTTATTACCAAATTTTGATGAACTGATCAACGGGCGGACAGTGCTCATGCAAGTCGGGGCAAGCATGGTGCACTTCATGATCTTTGTTGATGGGCATTTGACGTTGACACGTGAGCTATTTTTGGGACCATTGCAGGTGGCAACACAGTTACAAAATTTGGAACATAAAGTTGAATCCTATCAGGAAGTGTTGAGCGACTATCTCCATTCAAAATTGGTCAGTTTATATCAATACCTACCTGATGAGGCGTTTGATAAAGTGATTTTGATGGGGTCCAAGCTAAACTTGTTGGAAAACCTGATTCCAAAGGGCAAACGATACGTTCAGTTGAGCCGCAAGGACTTTGACAAGCAGTTTCAGTCTGTCATTCAAATGACGCCGCAGGACATGCTGAATCAAAGCAATTTACCAGCGGATCAAATCAACGAAGTTTTGCCACTGTTTCTGTTGTTGGATGAGGTCTTTGATCATTTAAAGGTTCAGTCCATTAATTTAACCGATTTTAAAGTAATCGATGGTTGTGTGGTTGATGAAGCCACAAGTAAGGCCAAACATTCGCGCAATAATGATGCTGCCAGTCAAGTGATGCTCGGCGCCGCTTATCAGTTGGCACGGCGTTTTCACGTCGATGAGCGGCACCAGCAATCTGTCGTTTTATTTGCGACGCAATTATTTGATCGGCTGAAAAAGATTCACGGTCTTGGCTCACGCGAGCGTTTGCTCTTACAATTAGCTGCCATTATGCAAGATAGTGGGCTGTTTATTGACAGCACACAGCATGCGTTTCACTCGGAATACATCATTAATAACTCAGAAATTTTGGGGTTGCGTGCCGATGAACAAGTTGAAGTGGCCGCCATCGCCCGTTACCACAGTTCTGAAACGGTGTCGGCGGATTTAAGCCGATTTGACATCAGCATGGATAATCGTTTAGTCATGGTTAAGTTGGCGGCGATTTTACGGTTAGCAGATGCGCTGGATGACAGTCGTTTGCATAAAATTTCGAAAATCAGCGTCTCGATCAAAAAGCCAGAAATTATCATCAGTGCGACGGCTAACGATGATATTGAACTGGAAACGTGGACGTTTAATGAGAAACGACATTTTTTCGAGGACATTTACGGGATGACACCAATCCTTCGCAGAACCGGCCGCTTCTAGGTTGTTCATTTTTGGGGAGTATATGTTTGCGTAGATGTTGCCAAGGAGGAGACAAGGATGGACTTTTCAGATCCAAGTTTATATGTAAACCGTGAACTTAGCTGGGTCGACTTTGATGACCGGGTGCTAGAGGAAGCGCGCGATAAGAATAATCCGTTGTTGGAACGGGCACGGTTTATTGGCATCACACAGAGTAATCTTGATGAATTTTTCATGGTGCGTGTGGCATCACTGCGAAAACTGGAAGATGTGAACTACACCAAGCCGGATGTTTCGGGGATGTTGCCGAGTGAACAACTTGCTGCAATCAGTGACCGTGTGCACCAACTAGTTGAAAAACAGTACAGTACGTTGAATCGTTCGCTGATTCCTCAGATGGAAGCAATTGGCATTCACATTCGCCAGTATGACGAATTGAACTCAGCGCAAGTCAGTTTTTTGACCCAGTACTTTAGAGAAGTGTTGTATCCGGTTCTGACGCCGATGGCTGTGGACGTTTCGCGACCATTTCCGTTTATCAGCAACAATACATTGAATATTGCACTACGGCTGGTTAAAAACACAAAGGACGAAGAAAGTGGCAAAAAGGAACACCGTTTTGCGACCATTCAAGTGCCGGATTCGTTTAACCGGGTTGTGAGTTTGCCGGGTACAAATGAATTTATATTACTTGAAGAAGTTATCAAACACTTCTTAGGTGAGTTTTTCGCCGGTTTCAAGGTCAAGGAAGCCTGTGCTTACCGAGTTATTCGGGACATGGATTTTGACGTGACCGAAGAAGATGCTAGTGATTTACTTAAAGAAGTTGAACACGAGTTGGCCGTTCGGGATCACACGCAGGTCATGCGGCTGGAAATCGACGCCAACATGTCCAAGCAGTTGCGTAAGCAGTTAATCCATGATTTACAGGCCCGCGAAAAAGATGTTTACGACATTAAGGGGCCGATCGATTTGCGTTTCTTGAGCAAGTTGGTCAAGCAGATCAAGGATCATGATGAACTTTTATACGCGCCGTTTAAAGGGTATGTTCAGCCTGCATTACGTCAGGATAATCTGTTTGATGCAATCAAACGTCAGGACATCTTCGTTCAGCACCCTTATGACAGCTTTGATCCAGTCGTGAAGTTTGTTCACGAGGCGGCGACCGATCCTGATACGTTAGCGATTAAAATGACGTTGTACCGGGTTTCATCACAGTCTCCAATTATCAAATATTTGGCGCAGGCGGCCCGCAATGGCAAGCAAGTTACCGTGCTGGTTGAATTAAAGGCGCGTTTTGATGAAGAAAACAATGTGCACTGGGCGCAAGAACTCGAACGTGCCGGGTGTCATGTGATCTACGGGTTAGTCGGCTTGAAGACGCACTCCAAGTTAGCCTTAGTGGTGCGGCGTGAAGAATCAGGCATTCGCCGCTATATGCACATGGCCACTGGGAACTATAACGATGTCACTGCCAACTTCTACACCGACATGGGCTTGTTCACCGCCAATGCCGAAATGGGCGCTGATGCCAGCAACATTTTCAATATGTTGTCAGGATATTCTCGACCACCCTATTTCCACCAACTTCATATTTCACCAAACGGGATTCGAGAATTTATCACCGAACGATTATCCGAAGCCATTAAGCGCGCTAAGCAAGGCGAGGCGGTTCATGTTCAGATGAAGATGAATTCGTTGTCCGATCAAGACATGATTGCCAAGTTGTACGAGGCTTCCCATGCTGGGGTGACCGTTGACTTGATTATTAGAGGAATCTGCTGCTTGAAGACTGGGATTAAAGGGGTCAGCGACAATATTACCGTTCATTCAATCGTTGGGCGATTCCTTGAGCACAGCCGGATTTATATGTTTAATTTTGATGGGGAACAGGAAGTTTATCTATCAAGTGCCGACTTGATGACTCGGAATTTAAACCGTCGAGTTGAACAACTTTTCCCAGTTCTTCAGCCCGATCTGGCGCAACGAGTAGTGGACATCTATAACACAATGTGGAATGATAATGTTAAGACTCGAACGTTGGACAAAGACGGATTTTATAAGCGGGTTGAGCGACGAGGACGGTAACAGGTAA
>DMZB01000159.1 GCA_003482405.1 Lactobacillus sp.
CGTCATGACCGCGTCTTTGCCGCCGCAATCGAGTACAACGGCAACATTCAGGTTGGCACTGCCGATGAGACGTCCTTCACATGGACACTTGGTGTCACAGCGCCACGCAACCACCAAACAATGTTGGCAGTTTATCGACTCAAAAATGGTGCTCTGGCAACACAACGATTCGAACGTGAAAACAGGTCGCTCACTCAAGCAACCATCATGGCCCGCGATTTAGCCGAGGCCGGTGCCTGGGCGACGATTGCAACTGCCACCTCTGAGTCAGAGTTCCTGCGCATGGCAGTCATGCAACGATTATCGGGATTACTCGTTATTTCAGAGCAGGAAAGCCAATCTTTGGAACGTGGTGTCGTTCAACAACACCAGCTGGTTGCCGTGTAATTGTAATGAATGATGATTTGAATGGTCATAAAATTGGGCACTTTTGACAGACTTTTAAGAATTTTCCACAAACACAAAATCGTCCCATTCCAACAGAAACTCTGGAATGAGACGATTTTTTTGTTCTTTCAAAAATGATTTCTTGACTATGCATACCGCTGAATAAGTTCATTCAATACCGTTGCTGTTTGCTTCCATGACAACAGCGTACATGTTGACGCAACGTCAAGGTCAACCATTTTTATCAAATTTATTAGTTCCAGTTTGCCATCCGTTTAACTTGCGCTGGGTCATGGTGATCAAAGAATTGACTTTCTCCACGATCTAACTTCGCAATGGCAGACATCTCTGCGTCACTCAGGTTGAAGTCAAAGATATCAATGTTCTCATCCATCCGCGCCTTGTGCACCGACTTAGCCAAGGACACAATCTTGTTTTGCATCAGCCAACGCAGAATTACTTGGCCAACTGTCTTGTTGTGGGCCTCTGCAATACCTGTTAAGGTCTCATTCTTGAAAATATCATGCTTGCCTTCTGCAAAGGGTGCCCATGCTTCTGCTTGCACACCATATTGTTGATAGTAAGCAACTTCCTCAGGCTGCTGGAACCATGGATTCAGTTCAATTTGGTTAACCGCAGGCTTCACATCGTTAAAGGTTGCGAGGTCAGTCACACGATCACGTTCAAAGTTTGAAACCCCAATCGAGCGAATTTTGCCTTCCTTTTGAAGATCCTCCATTGCCCGCCACGAACCGTAAATATCGCCATATGGTTGGTGAATGAGGTACAAATCAAGGTAGTCGAGTTGCAACTTCTTTAACGAGGTTTCAAACGCTGCCTTCGTTTTATCATAGCCAGTGTCACTCACCCACAACTTGGAGGCAACAAAGAGATCCTCACGTTTGGCACCGGATGCCTTGATCCCATTCCCAACTGCTTCTTCATTGAAATAGGCTTGCGCCGTATCGATCAATTGGTAACCACTGTTAATTGCATCTGTGACTGCCTGTGCAGCCTCTTGTGGATCTGGAATCTGAAAGACACCAAATCCTGCAAGTGGCATTTTATTCCCATCATTCAATGTAACGTATTCCATAACTGATAAACTTCCCTTCATAGTTGATAACAAAGTCAGTATAGTGCTTAAAGTGTACTTTAAGGCAATCAAAAACTTGTAGAAATCGCAAAAAAACTGCGACCTCAAATTTCGTGAGCCGCAGTTTACAAAATGGCTATTAAATTATGGTGAAAATCCGGTCAGCTAATGTTCCTGACCGACCCAAACATTGAAGCTGTGTGGGCTATTAGCGTCCGTTTCATCAGGTTTAGTGAACAACTGATCCACAACCCAATCCATCTTCGGACTGTCGATATCGATAACACAATTTTTACTCATATGTGCCACACTCCTTTTCAAACACACTTTACAGAATAAACTTCTGCGTGATGTGTCTTGGTACTTAGGTTCCTAACAACATAAAATAGTATACCAGGTTCGAGCGACTCGAAGGCAAGCGAAATCACATAATTAATTTTATTTTAGATTTAGATTTATTAAAGTAAAAATAACGACAAGTCTAGTCAGTGGTCCCACCAGTTTTTAAGTATTGTGACCAAACTAGAAACAGATTAATTGCAGAAATTCATCATTCACGTTATCGTACTTCTATAAAAATATTTATCGTGGAAGGGGATCGCTGTCATGACTAATAACAAATTTTCCATTGAATCTGTAAACTTCAGTCACCTCTCAAAAAATGAACTTAGCTTATTTTTTGCCGTCCTAACCCGAATGCACCATCTGCGAACGACCAGTGTTGTGTTTAACTTTGATGAACTCACTTGGCTTGCAGATGATGATGAAAACGACGTCAGCATTGACGCACTCATCCCTGACATTTTGACCAACTTAGGTCGCACCAGTATCACTTATGACCTCGGTGATGGTGAAGCTCGTCACGACTTCTTTACCCGTGCAACCGCAGTCGACGACCAGCGAATCGTGTCTATCCAGCTCAACCCAGACTTCGAATTCTTGGTTCAGGTCGACGCAACAAAATGGAAACAACAATCTTAAATTTAGTTTTTCTGTTTGTAGCCAAAAATCAGGGGTTGTGACATAAGTTTATTTTGGACGAACGATGTGAGTGATATCGCGCTCCAAAGTCCTGAGAATTCCGCTTAACCCAAAACTGACCCATTCCCAAAGTTCGGGAATGGGTCAGTTTTTCGTTAATGCTCGTTTTCAAACCGGGCTTATTTCGCAGCTCCTTTTAATGCATTAAATTAGTCGCTTTCGTTCACTCTTGCATCACACTTTGCCGTAAACTAAATGTAAATACACATTACAAGAGGTTGATTCCATGAGTAAAGAACGTTTGACGGCTTTCACTGACGCGGTCCTTGCCATCGCCATGACTATTTTAGTATTGGAATTAAAGCAACCCGCTCATGCTACCTGGGCAGCCATCTGGGCACTGCGGCAAAGCTTTCTTGCCTATCTGATTTCATTTTTTGGCTTAATGGTGATGTGGAATAATCAGCATCACATCTTTCAACTTGTCCGGAAAATCGATGGTCACGTACTGTGGGCA
The DNA here is from genome assembly GCA_003482405.1 of Lactobacillus sp. Classification (GTDB taxonomy): domain Bacteria; phylum Bacillota; class Bacilli; order Lactobacillales; family Lactobacillaceae; genus Furfurilactobacillus. The sequence goes on from DMZB01000159.1 coordinate 2,982, forward strand.
AACAGACTGATGCTCTTCAGCGCATCTTTCTTCCCCTATGCAACAAAGTTTGTTGACGAGCACTTCTTTGACACGACAGCTGAAACCTTTTACGGCATCGTTTTTCTGGTGCTGTCAATTGGCTACTTTGCCGTTGACTGGACGTTGATCAAGGCCGATCCAGAAAATCACAAATTACGGTACGCCGTTATGCGGCCCGGTAAAATCATCGCTGACTTCGGAACCAAAATCGTTGGCCTATTAGTTGGCCTTTGGTTTCCGCCGGCCGTCATCTTCAGTACGTTTGTCGCCATGATGATTTGGTTTGTTCCGGAACACCGAGTGGAAGAAGAACTTAATCAGGAACACCATCAGTCATGATTTATGGCGGTTAAAATGCGCCAGTTGGCCAGCAAACTCCTTGCGGTTACGGAAAATTTCGGTACTATACTCGTCCGTATTTTCCGCCCGTTCGCTATGTTCACTTTCGTCCAGACCAATTTGTTCATCTCGCGCTGAAACACGCATCGGCACGTAATAGCGTAAAACGAGAACAATGACACTTGTGGCGATTGCAACCAGCACGATGGTCACCACCGTCGCCAACGTTTGAATACCCAATAAGTGCCAGCCACCGCCGTATAAAAGACCATTTTCTGCAATCGCATGATTCACCGTCCGGGTGGCAAACACCCCAGTCAAAATTGATCCGGTTATCCCGGCAACTCCATGACAGCCAAACGCATCTAGCGCGTCATCGATTCCGATTCGTTCTTTGAGACCGTGAACAAAGAAGTAACTCGCCAGTGTGGCAAGAACGCCAATCCAAAAAGCACCTGCGACCGTTACATAACCAGCGGCTGGCGTAATCCCCACCAACCCACACAGCGTGCCCGTACAGATACCTGCAAGTGACACCTGTTTTCGAATGGTCATTTCTAGTAGTAGCCAAACGACCATTGATGTCGCAGTTGCAACTGTTGTGGTCAACATTGCTGTAATCGCCAGTTGATTGATAGCGAGTGCACTGCCGGCGTTGAACCCGTACCAGCCGATCCATAAAATCGCGGTTCCGCAAAGCACCCACGGCAAGTTATAGGTCTGATCTTTATGTGGGTGAAGACGGCGGCCTAAGAATGCCGATAGCACGTACGCCGTCACACCAGCATTGATATGCACGACGGTCCCGCCGGCAAAGTCCAGCACACCCATTTTGGCTAACCAACCGGCAGGGCTCCAGACCATGTGCACCATTGGATAATAAATCAGTAAACTCCAGAAAACGATAAACGTCATTAGAAAATTGAAGCGAATCCGGCCAACTACGGCACCCACAAACAGTGCCGGCGTAATAATGGCAAACATCATTTCAAATAAAAAGTACAGTGCCTCCGGAATTTTAGTGGCAGTTAGCTTGGTCAATGAAACACCGCCCAAGAAGAAATGATTGACCTTGCCAATCACGCCACCGATATCACCGTTAAACGCAAGTTCATAGCCCACTGCCACGAACAGCAAAATCGCAATTCCGCATATCACAAACACAGATAGCATCGTGCTAACCACGTTCCGTTTGGACACCAAACCACCATAGAAGAACGCCAATCCTGGTGTCATAAACAACACCAAGATGGTTGCTAACGCCATAAAGGCAGAATTTGCCGCACTCATCCACACCACTACTTTCTCTTAACCGTAGGCTGTGATTACTAATCATCACGAAACTGCACCCTCTTATTAGTCAGCAGTATGAGAGTTAAATGTGCTTCTGTAAAGCGGTTATATGCCATTGGTATAGGCTTATGTTAGCTTTTATAACACGTATTATGGCTTATTTTTGATTAATGGCTTAGTTTATTCACAATCGGCTACAAACGTCGTTATAAAAACTTAACTTTATGCGGTAAAAGATTTTGGAACATAACTGGTGTGCTGTAATTTTTGCTAAGTGGCAGCGGGCAATTTCTTTTCAACCGCAAAGAATCATGCGGATAAGAAATTGCCATAA
>DMZB01000160.1 GCA_003482405.1 Lactobacillus sp.
GTTAACAATCGTACCGATGATCAAAAAATAAAGCGGTGTGCGCGAATCACCCAGCCCCCGAATCATGTTTGACAAAAGGTTAAAACCGACTGAAGCAAAAATTCCAGCAAAAATAATCGAAATGAACACCAGCGCATCATGGTAGATGGCCGTCGGTGTTTGCATTAGATGTAAAATTGGATGAACAAAGGCTAGTGATAGTACCGTTAGGACAATAGTTACGAAAAGGCTGATCCAAATGCTGGCGGCAAAGCTTTCGCGCACACCTTTCAAATCACGTGCACCAAACCGTTGGGCTGTCACAATGGACAATCCTGCCGTCAGTCCTTGAGCAAATCCAATGATCAAAAAACTAATCGAACCAGTGGACCCAACAGCGGCCAATGCATTCACACCAAGTGTTTGACCAACAACTAAGGTGTCTGAAATGTTGTATAATTGCTGAAACAAATTGCCGATAAGTAAGGGCATCGTGAACAAGAAAATTAATTTGATTGGATTCCCCTCAGTTAAGTCGTGCACGTGACCCCTCCTTTTAAAAAGCAATTTAAACCTTGCTTAAATCCGCTTTAAACTTTGTCTGTACCGTTTTAAGATGCAATTCAATAATGCTAAGATAGCTTCAGTTCTATGTCAAGTTTGGATACTCAAAAATTTGACAAGGAAGGAAAAAATATGAATATTATGATTGCCAGTCATTTTTGGATCGCCCTTTTGTTGATCTTGACGGTCGTTGCTGGCGTGTTCAGTAAAACTGAAAAACGTGTTAAATGGTGGTTAATGACAAGCCGCATACTGTACATGCTGATGATTGTCGCAGATGTCCTTGCCGCCACAAAAACGTGGTCGCCTGTGCCCATTCTTACCATCCTGAAGGGGCTAACCGTCATTTTACTCATCGGTGTCATCGAAACGGTCTTTGCCCGCAAACAAGAAACGCATGTTTCGCCCTGGTTATACGTCATTGGCTGCCTACTATTTGCCGCAACACTCATGTTGGGCTTTATGATTTACAGCTTAACTGCGTAACCCAAAACTGACCCATTCCCCAAGTTCGGGAATGGGTCAGTTTTACATTAACACTCGTTTTTCAAAACGGACTAGCTGCACAGCTCCTTCAAGTTAACGCTCGTTTTCAACCCAAACTTGTGGTACTTTGCTGCGTCTGATTATGCCTCAATTTCACTGATCACACGTTTGGCAACGACCATGTCAGTTGGATAAGGCGTGTTCACACCACGGATTTTTTGGTACGGATCCTCTCCCTTGGCTGCAAGCACCACCACATCCTCTGCTCGACTGTCGACGATTGCATCATGAATTGCTGTCGGTCGATCAATTTGAACATGCACATCAACTCTTTTATGGTCGATGTACGCGTCGATTTGCTTTGCAATATCGGCAGGATCTTCAAAGCCAGGATCGTCTGCCGTTAGATAAGCAACATCAGCTTCTTCATTTAAAGCCTTGCCAAACCCTTCGCGCCGAGAAATACCCTTATCGCCGGTACTGCCAACGACCACGATAATTCGGCTGTCGGTGTATTGTTTGCGCAGAAACGATAACAGTGCCTTAACTGACGCATAGTTGTGCGCATAATCCACAAAGACCGTACCATGCTGCTTTGTTGTAACAGACTCAAAACGTCCGGGAACCGTAATTTCTGGCAATGAAGCTTGCGCATCAGCTGTGGTTGCACCAGCTAATCCTGCTGCGATAATTGACGCCACCGCATTGTTCTCGTTGTAATCACCGGGCAGTGCCAGTTGATAGTCACCGTCCACACTGGGCTCGTCCACGGCCAAATCTGTATGCGTCACGCTAAACTTTGCATCTTTAAGCGTATCTTCCCGACTCTTAAAACGATAGTCAATTGGAACATCAATACTTGGTTGATAACCTTCGCGCGCGTACAAATAAATGTCCTCTGGCTGCGTTGTTGCCTTAGCAGCCATATAGATGTCTTCTAAATGATCGCTTTCTGCATTGATAATACATTTTCTCGAATTTACTAATAGCTGCAGCTTGCAGTGCAAATAATCCGCAAATGTAGGATGTTCATTACGGCCAATGTGATCGGGCGTGATGTTTAAGAAAATCCCGACATCGTATTTCAAACCATAAACCCGGTTTTTCTTATACGCTTGTGAAGAGACCTCCATCACCAGTGTTGTCATGCCGGAATCAACGGCCTCACGCATATCATGAAACAAATTGAGTGACTCTGGTGTCGTCAAGTCTGACTTGAATTCCTGTTCAGGTTTAGGTCCTAAGATCCGGTCAATGGTTGAGAATAACGCGGTGTGCTTATGCGTCGTTTGTTGCAAAATACCACGAGTAAAGTACGCTGACGTTGTTTTCCCCTTTGTACCGGTAAATGCAACGATAAATAAATCATTTTGCGGGTAACCATAAAAGGCCGCACTCAGCAGCGACATGGCTTTTTGAATATTCGTGACGATATAACCAGTTGCTGGACTCTGCTCAGCACCGATTTCAGATACATATGCCGTTGCTCCAGCATCAACCGCTTTTGTTAAGTACTCTGGCTTGAAGTTGCCCTTGCAAAAGAATAGTCCATCTGGCCGTGCTGTTCGTGAATCATACGTGACATCCGTCACCACAAGTTGATTGTTTTCATGAATGACGTTTTTTAAAAGATGATGCTCACGCAAAATTGTCAAAATTTCTGAAGCTGATAATTGTAATTTCGCCATACGCTCCCAAACTTCCCTTAATCTTTCTTGAATATCCAGTATACACCACTACCAGAGCCAAACATGACCAAATCACGGATTGCTCGGCAGCTTGACTAAACTTTAATATTCAGCCAGCACACCATTTAGCACATCATAAGTCAAACAAAATTACTGCTGCAATTCTGTTCGGTCTGGGAACCAGTAGCTACTCTCAATCGTATTTAATAATGTGACCAGTTGCTTTGTTTCCTCGATGTCATGCACCCTCAAAATACGGCCACCATGAAGATACATATAGGCTTCCGCAATTAATGTCACGGATAAACGGTCCTCTTTTGCCAGACCAAACAATTTGTGACCAAATCCTTTGCGTGAAATAGCCACCATGATTGGTCGTTTGAACGGCAAAAACTGATTAATATTACGCATCATGGTGAAATCCTGATACCCATCAGCAACCTTTGCATAGCCGATGCCTTCATCCAAAGCAATCCGCTGCTCGTCGATACCCGCATTCGCCAAAGCTGCCAAATTTGTTTTGAAGAAATCACGCATTGCCGCTGTCAAATTTGCATATTCGCGAGCTCTACTTTCGTGCATCGTGAGCAAACCCACTGAACTAGACGCCAAGAGTGGCAGCTTGCCGGGATCATCCGTAAAGG
>DMZB01000157.1:0-1108 GCA_003482405.1 Lactobacillus sp.
TTGAGTGCCAGCGCGCAAAATCCAACGGGTTATGGGCGGATTATCGGCAATGATATCGGAATTGTTGAAAAAATTGTGGAACAAAAAGAGGCAAGCACGGAAGAACAGGCCGTTAAAGAAATCAACACCGGGGTTTATGTGTTTGACAACAAGGCTTTGTTTAACGCACTTCATCAGGTGAAAAACGACAACGCTCAGGGCGAATATTACCTTACTGACGTTATCGAAATTTTGAAACATAATGGTCAACGTGTTGGTGCTTACCGGATGAGCGATTTCAGCGAATCGATGGGGGTTAATGATCGTAAGGCCTTAGCGACCGCAACAAAGGTCATGCAACGGCGGATCAACGATGCCCACATGGCTAATGGGGTGACCTTCGTGGACCCTGATCATACGTACGTTGACGTGGATGTAAAAATTGGGTCAGACACCATTATTGAACCAAACGTGCAGTTGAAGGGGAACACCGTTATCGGTGAAGATTGTGTGATCGGCGTAAATTCAGAAATCCGCAACAGTACCATTCATGATGGCGTTACTGTCACATCCTCGTTTATCGAAGACAGTGAAATGGCGAGCGGTTCGGACATTGGGCCAATGAGTCATTTGCGGCCAGATGCTCACATTGGTGAAAATGTTCACCTGGGTAACTTTGTTGAGGTTAAGAAGGCCACGATTGGCGCACGGACCAAGGTTGGTCACTTAACTTACGTCGGTAACGCACAGTTAGGTAGCGATATTAACGTTGGCTGTGGGGTTGTCTTTGTTAACTACGACGGTGTAAATAAGCATGAATCGATTGTTGGCGATCATAGCTTCATCGGTAGTAACTCAAACTTAGTTGCGCCGTTAAATGTGGCAGACCACTCATTTATCGCAGCTGGTTCCACGATTACCAAGGATGTTGCTCGTCATGACATGGCGATTGCACGTGAACGTCAAACGAATAAGCCAGAATACTGGTCAAAACTGCCGCACAAACCAGAAGATAAGTAGTGCAGATAGTTGCGTCAAAGCGGTTAAATGTTTACCATTAAGCTATAACAAACACGATTAAAAATTAACTATCCTTTGTGGAGGGAACATGTCAACTCAATATTTTGAC
>DMZB01000157.1:1159-5150 GCA_003482405.1 Lactobacillus sp.
AAAACTTCTGTGGATCGTTTCAGTGATGGTGAAATTCGTATCAACATCGAAGAAAGTGTTCGTGGCGACAATGTTTATTTGATTCAATCCACGTCTGCACCAGTCAACGATAACTTGATGGAATTACTGATTATGATTGACGCCTTGCGTCGTGCGAGTGCGAATACGATTAATCTGGTTGTCCCTTACTATGGGTATGCCCGTCAGGATCGTAAGGCGCGGTCACGCGAACCAATCACGGCCAAACTTGTGGCTGACATGATTGAAAAAGCTGGGGCAACACGTTTGCTGGCTTTGGATTTACATGCCGCACAAATTCAGGGATTCTTTGACATTCCGGTTGATCATATGATGGCTGCACCACTGTTAGCTGATTACTTTATCACTAACCACATTGCTGAAAATGCTGTGGTTGTGTCACCAGACCATGGTGGTGTGACGCGTGCGCGCGCGTTGGCAGAATTTTTAAAGGCGCCAATCGCCATTATCGACAAACGTCGTCCGCGTGCTAACGTTGCCGAGATTATGAATATCATTGGTGATGTCAAAGGCAAAAAATGCATCATGATCGATGACATGATCGACACAGCTGGCACAATTACGTTGGGTGCCAAAGCCTTAATGGATGCGGGTGCTGAGGAAGTTTATGCTTGTTGTTCACACGCGGTGTTGTCTGGTCCAGCAGTGGATCGTTTGAAAGCCTCACCGTTCAAACAGGTGGTGGTGACCGACTCAATCAATTTGCCTGCAGAGAAGCATTTTGATAAATTGGTTCAAGTTTCAATTGCACCGCTGGTTGGGGATGCGATTCGACGGATCAATGAAAATAAACCAGTCAGTCCTCTGTTCAGAACGCGTTTTCACAGGGATGGTCGCAACAAGGATTAATGAGTCAAATTGAATGTTGGATTTCATGCGGCAAGACTGTTGTCGCTGACAGATAAAAATCGATCTTGGAATTTCCAAGGTCGATTTTTATTGTCTTTTAGGTGATACGCGTAGCCTTTGACCATCATTTATACAGCGTCAATTTTGATTGAGCGTAAATTCTTAAGGTTTCCTTTCGTTGTGTAATATTTTTGACATGTGGGCGTAATGTTTGTCACAAGTGATATAATTTACTTATCAAAAAGGGTATGAAAGTGGAATTGAGAAGTCAAAGTGGGGTACATATTATGAGCATTCAAACATTTAAAAAAATGATGACGGGTAGCGTAATTTTGGTAAGTACGGTGCTACTGACTGCTTGTGCCAGTACTTCCGCGACAACTGTAAGTAAGGGTAGCCAATCCGATGCTGTTCGGAGCAGCCGGTCAAGTACCACAAAGACAACTGAACGGACACACACAAATACTACTGCCGGGAAAACCGCTAGTACGCCGGATTCCGCAACTAACAACACAAGTGCATCTGTAACAGCATCTGGTGCGACAGATACAGAAAGTTCAGCAAGCACGACGTCTGCCAGTGAAGCTACCAGCAAATCAGCTGATGAAACTAATAAAGTCGATTCAGCAAATACTGCACAATCAGATGCCAGTGACGGGAGTGTTGCGGCAGAAACGAAACAAAATGCTGACACGGCTTCAACCAACCAAGCTTCCGTGAGTGACAGTTCGGTAGCTGCCGGTAATCAATCTGCAGAGGCAACGCAGTCACAGCAGGAAACCAATGGTAGTAATAGTAGTGTGACAAACGCGACCACTAAGCAGACTGCTAAAACGACGACTCACTCATCAACCGATGTGTTGACTAATTTTAGGGCACAAATGGGCTTTACGGAAAATAATGGTAGTCGTCAGTACACTGTGATCAATAACGGCAATGGCACCTACCAAATCGACGTGCGCACACAGGCTCCTGATGCCAGTGTTAGCAACTTATCTGGTGTCTACACGTACACACCGGCCAACAACCAAGTGATGACCGTTTTCTCGAACGCAAGTCAAACATCCGGAACTGCTAGCAATACAAAATAAATCCAGTAATTGGTATTGACTAGTCCGTTGGCAAATTAAAATGAACTAATTGAAATAATTCTTTAATACCGCATTTATTTGCGGTATTTTTATTTATAACAGTTTGCGTCTGCTTCGTCACAGTTGTACGGCGCGCAAGTTTGATGCTATTAAAATGGAGACTAGGATGAAACAGAAACATCGATTGGCCTTGGGGTCAACAATCGGTTTACTTATTGCCATACTTGTTGGTGTAATCTTATGGTTACTGGGTGTCTCATTGACCAAACTATCAGACGTTTATTTCATGATTGGCCTGGCACTGATTGTTGTTGGGGTTGTCATGCAATTGAGCCATGCTCACCTCTTTGCCGGATTTCGCCGACGCCGGAAGAAAACATATAAGGAAAAGGCTGCTGGGACACCAGATCCAAAAATGGATACCAGTAATATTGCAATCAAGAAAAATGAGCCGTTACGCTTGTCGGATTGGAATCGCTGGTTGTGGATAGACGGGGCCGTGCTGATTGTAATTGCAGTTGTTATCACGTTGTAATGAAGGGCGAAGAGTTTAACGTTTAGCTTTAACACTTGTTTGACGTTACAGAGAGCAGACTTTTGACAAAAAACATGCTTAACTGTAAGACGGAGCTGAGACATACGTCCGTTTTGAGAACGAGCATTAACGAAAACTGACCTATTCCCGAACTTTGGGAATGGGTCAGTTTTGGGTTAAGCGGAATTCTCAGGACTTTGGAACGCGTTATCACTCACATCGTTCGTCCAAGATAAACTTATGTCACAAGCTCGTCTTTGTATGATATGCGTTTTCAAACCGCGCGTTTTTGAACCAATCTATTTTCGTGTTGTATCGTCTCGTCAATTCAAACGACATTTTTCAGGCCGTTTACTTAAGTGCGTATTTATTGATGGCCGCGGCAACGCCATCCTCTTTGTTCGTTAAGGTGATGGCTTGGGCAGCCGCTTTGACTTCGTCAATGGCATTGCCCATTGCAACACCCCAGCCGGCCGCTTTGATCATGGAGAGATCGTTGCCTTGGTCGCCCAGTGCCATGACTTCATCCATTGTGAGTCCCAAATCTTTAGCTAAACCTGTGATAGCGTTGCCTTTAGATGCAGCATTATTCATCGCTTCCAGGAAGTAAGGTTCACTACGCACGAAGTAAAATTCATGCTGGATGTTGTCAGGCAACTTAGCGACAGCGGCACTGATGATATCCGGATCATCAATGAACATCGCCTTGGAAAGGGTAATATCAACGGGCATTTCGTCAACGGCACGATAACGAATTGGCATTTTAACGAGGTAGGCTTCGCCGATCGTGTAAGGGCTGATGTTTTTGTTAGCGGTGTAAATATGCGCTTCCGTTTCAACGTGAAAATGTGTATTTAAGGTTTCACTTAATGATTCTAGCTTACGGTATTGATCATAGTTAAGCGTGTGCCGCACCAAGACACGACCGTTAATGGTTTGTGCTAGTGCACCGTTAAATGTGATCACATATTGATCATCTCCGGCTAAACCTAGTTCATTCAAATAATCTTGCACACCAGTTAATGGCCGTCCGGTACAAAACACCACTTTGATACCAGCATCCCTTGCTGCCTGAACTGCTTGAATTGTGGCAGGATTGAGGGCGCTTTTTTCGTTTAAGAGTGTGCCATCAATATCGATTGCAATAAGTTTAATTGTCATGAGACTCTCCTTTAGGGTGAATAAGTTGGTCGTTGTGAATGTAGTTCTGAAATTCTGTGTATACCGGACTGAACAAATCACTTTCGGCATTTTCTGTGAACATTTCACGAGGGAAGAAGAAACGTTGATCACCTAATTCCCGTCCCGTGATAGCGGCTACCAACGGACTCAGTGCAGACAACTCAATTGTTGTGCCATCGCTCTTCATGAGCCGAATTTCGGCAGCTGGCCTACGCGTTTGACGGTTATTGGCATTGTACGGCAGATCGTAGCTGTCATTTGTAGCCGTGTAGTACTTAATATTGTAACCAGCAGC
>DMZB01000158.1 GCA_003482405.1 Lactobacillus sp.
CCTGACGAGGAGTTTCAGCGTGTGAATCGGGGAATTAGTGAGGTTCTTCAGTTTGGTTCAGCGAAGGATGAAACTGACACCCAGTTGGGCATCCCAGTTGCGATGACAGAATTTAACGCGCGGAAAATTGTTGTCTTCGGCGCGACTGGCGTTCGTTTGGATCATCTGCTCGCCAATCTTTTTTTGCCGTTAGACACGTGATATCAAGAATCCGCTAATCGTTTGGTATATGTAAATTGTCAGAACACGATGCAATTTTATTTACCTGCAACGTTCCAAATTCAAAAGGAACGTGACAAACAGTATTTGGCATTTGTCACGTTTGGACCAGTTCGCCAGCTGACGTTACCCGACGAGCGGTATCATTTGGACCACGTCGACATTACACGTCCAATTTCTTTTGCTAGTAATGAATTTGTGGGTGACACAGCGTCATTTTCGTTTACCAGTGGACTGGTTGGCGTCATTCAAAGCCGCGACTTGAAGGATAACCGAGCAGAACGGTACGATTTAAACGCGTAATTTTCTGAGTACATGATTGCGTTTTATGAGTGTGTGAATCAACTCGTGTAACTGTGTAACACAGAAAACCAAAAAAATTCCCATGGAGTAGACAATCATGTCTAGTTCATGGGGAATTTTTTTGTCTGTGTTTTTGTTGGTAAGGGCCAAAAGGGGTAAATTTGCGGGGAAGAATTGGTAACGATATCGTTGGTCACAATTAGAAATAGCCATTTTTAACGAGGGTGAGCTCAAACCACTTTGATTTGCGATGGTTCGAATCATCTGGGCAAAGAAAAAACGCCAGCCAATTGACTGACGTTGACGTGTTTAATTAAACACGAGTCACTTTTCCTGATTTTAACGTGCGCGCTGAAACCCAAACACGTTTTGGCTTGCCATCAACTAAGATGCGAACCTTTTGCAGGTTAGCTTTCCAGCTACGACGGCTGCTGTTTAAGGCGTGTGAACGGTTGTTACCGAAATGTGTCCGCTTGCCAGTAATAAAATCTTTAGCCATTGTTCATCCCTCCTTATCGGATTTCCAAAGGGAACCTCTTTTTTCTCACCTAAACAATTTACCATACGCCGCTAGCGATTGCAATATAAAATGCCAAGGAAAACTACTTGACACCTTAAATTAGCATGAAGGCGGTTACTGAAACACTCTAGACTTTTTTCAAGACCCGTTTTATGATAGCATGATTGAAGATTGCATGATGAACTCTTTATCTAAGAGTGAGTTAAATAGTTGAGGAGGCCTATTCATGGCTGTTAAGATCAAAACGCAATTTGGAACCATCGACATTAACAACGATGTTATTGCAACAGTCGTTGGTGGCGCTGCTACCGATAACTATGGTGTTGTTGGTATGGCATCAAAAAATCAATTGCGCGATAACGTAAATGAAATTTTGAGACGCGATAACTATGCTCGTGGTGTAGTCGTCCGTCAAGAAGATAATGGCGTGGCCATTGATGTGTACATCGTGGTTGGCTATGGTACAAAAATTTCTGAAGTTTCAAAAAACGTACAACAAAAGGTTCGTTACAACTTAGATAGTATGCTAGGCATCGCTGCCAACTCTGTGAATGTAACTGTCCAGGGTGTTCGGGTATTAGCTGACTAGCCAGTATTTGTAACGAAGTGGAGGAAACTGAATTGGAAGCAACATTAACAACCATGACCAACCTTGAATTCGGCAAAATGGTCCAGGCGGCCTCAAAACGTTTAACAAGCCAGGCTGAATTTATTAACTCGTTAAACGTTTTTCCGGTGCCCGATGGTGACACAGGAACAAATATTTCATTGGCATTTGCCAGTGGTGCAAAATACGAACGTGAAGTAACTTCAACAGCCGTTAGTGACCAGGCGGCGGCCTTAGCTAAGGGATTATTGATGGGCGCACGGGGAAATTCCGGTGTAATTACGTCACAGATTTTCCGTGGCTTTTCAAAAAGTGTTGAGGGTAAGGCTACTTTAAGTGCCAAAGACTTTGCCGAAGCACTGGCGGCCAGTGCACAAACGGCGTACAAAGCCGTGATGAAACCAACTGAAGGTACCATTTTAACTGTCATTCGCGAAGCAGCTAAGGCTGGCCGCGATAAGGCCAATGAAACAGACGATATTGCGGCTGTCATGGCTGCAGTCTATGAAGCATCGCAAAAGGCATTAGCTTCGACACCTGATTTACTGCCGGTTTTAAAACAGGTTGGCGTCGTCGATTCTGGTGGGCAAGGACTAGTCTTTATCTTCCAGTCATTTAATGAGGTTCTAAATGGTACTGCAACTGATGAAGATATTGACACGCCCGATGATGCGCAGATGGATGAGATGATCAATGCTACCCATCACCGTAGTGTACAGGGTGAATTAGACCCTAACGATATCAAGTACGGCTATTGTACTGAAATCATGGTTCGTATCGGTGGTGGGAAGCAGGTTGATCGTAAGTTTGATTACGATGACTTTTATCAATACTTGGCAGGCCTTGGTGACTCACTACTGGTTATTAACGATGACGAAATTGTCAAGGTCCACGTACACACGGAGCATCCCGGTGACGTGATGACGTGGGGACAGCACTTTGGTGACCTGATTAAGGTCAAAGTGGACAACATGCGTCATCAACAAGAAGAAATTATGGAAAAAGACGATCAGCCGAGTGCTACGGCAACGGCCGCTCCTGCTGCACAACCAATTGCGGCACCAGATACAGCGGTCATTTCGATTTCGGCCGGTGATGGCGTGGCTGATTTATTCAAGAGCTTGGGTGTGACACACGTTATTAATGGTGGTCAAACGATGAATCCAAGTACGGAAGACATCGTCAAGGCCATTAATGACAGTGGCGCTAAAAAGGCAATCGTCTTACCAAATAACGGCAATATCTTTATGGCGGCAGATCAGGCTGCAAAGGTCGCTGATGTACCGACGGTGATTGTCCACAGTAAGTCAATTTCTCAAGGTATGACCGCTTTACTCGCTTACAATCCTGATACGGAATTGGATGCTAACCAGCAAGCGATGGAAGATAACTTGGACACAGTCAAGAGTGGACAGGTCACGCATGCAATTCGTGATACGACATTAGATGGCATCGAGATTAAGAACGGCGAATTTATGGGAATCATTGACGGCGACATTAAAGTTACGGATCCTAGTTTGCTTGGCGCCGCTACGAAGATGGTACAGGCGATGATCGATGATGACAGTGAAATTGTAACTGTCATTTATGGAACTGATGCGACTGAAGCAGATGCCACTGCACTTGAAACTGCAATTACGAAACTGGACGATGAGTTGGAAGTTGAAATTCATGAAGGCGGTCAGCCAGTTTATCCGTTCTTAGTTTCCGTTGAGTAGTCAATCAATTGCTTCACTTCAACTTGTTCAATCAGTAAATCTGTTCAAACACTTAAATAAACACGTCTAAAATACTCGGAGCTGTGACACAAGTATGTTTTGAGAACGAGCATTAACGTAAACTGACCTATTCCCGAACTTTGGGAGTGGGTCAGTTTTGGGTTAAGCGGAACCCTCAGGACTTTGGAGCGCGATATCGCTCACATCGTTCGTCCAAGATAAACTTATGTCACAA
>DMZB01000107.1 GCA_003482405.1 Lactobacillus sp.
GATACTAAACAGCTTCTTATACGAGCCCTTGTGGAAAACCAAAGTGTCCCGGACAATATCGTGTTTGGGATTGTAAAAAGTGTCCCGACTATTCTTGACTTCTTTAGCGTATTTCCGTAGTTTAGGTAAAAATTTTGCCCGTAAAAAATGGGCTTCGGTGGTTCCGTTACCATGAGCACCGGGATCACCAGCACCATGACCCATAACCAGTAAGTAGTGGTGCTTGGGCTTAACGGACTTGGTAATGTTGGGCTCGGGCTTTTGAGATGCAAAGATGGTTTGCTTATATGTCAAACCAGTAATTAAGATTGCCGATAACGTGAGACAGGTGATGACAACGATTCTTAACTTTTTCATAGAATTCTCCTCTGAATTAATGATATGTTATTAATTATACCGCTATCCATTATTTGTGATGCGATGTTTTCTGGAATTGACATCATACTCACTAGTTTAAGACTAATTTTGTTCTGATTGTGGTTCCAAAATTTTTTTGTAATTAGTATTGCAGTATTAGTATATAAAGAATATACTAAACAAACCAATTCGAAAAGGAGAAAAAATAATGGATAATACTAATTCAATGAAAGAATTTGGAAGACAAAGAATGACCCGAGTTCAAAGGATCGTTCTCTCACTAGCTTTAATTGGTGCCTTTTTGGGGGTTCTTGATACTTCAATTGTGTTTACAGGAACTGTTAAGATGGCTGATCAGCTTCATTTAAACGCCAGCGCTCTGTCTTGGGTTCAAGTTTCTTATGCATTAACTTATGCAGGATTTATGTTGATTGGTGGTAAGTTGGGAGATATCTATGGTCGAAAATCGCTGTTTATTTCAAGTTTGATGATCTTTGGAATCGGTAGTTTGGCTGTTGGCGCAGCCACTAACGCTGTGATGATGATCAGTTTTCGAGCATTTCAAGGAATTGGGGCAGCAATTCTGGCACCAAATTGTTTAGCACTTCTAACTGATACGTTTGAGGGTCAGGCAAGACAAAAGGCAATTGGGTACTATGCGTCGGTTATTGGCGCAGGTGCAGCGATTGGGCTTGTCATTGGCGGCTTTTTCGCGACATTTGCATCTTGGCGAGTTGGTTTTTATATGAATGGACCCATTGCCTTTATCATGGTGATCATTGCCGCAAAAGTCCTAGCTAAATCAGAGACCCAAAATGGAAAAATTGATTGGGTCGGGACGATTCTGTCCATCCTTGCCATGACGTCGATTTCTTATGGCCTTGATGGCAGTCCATGGCCGATACCGACATTGATTTTGTCACTGTTTCTTTGGATTGGATTCATTATTAGCCAAGGAAAAGTGGCCCGACCCACGATGCCCCTTGAAATCTTTAAGGACCGGGAAAGATTGGCATCTTATGTTAGCTCACTTTTGTTTAGCTCAGCCGGGATTGGGTTTTGGTTTTATACACCGCAGCTTTTACAGGGGACCCTTGGACTTAGCCCGTTTGTTACTGCTCTTGGCATGGTACCGATGGCCGTTCTGCTCTTTATTGCCGCTGTTCGGGCGAGAAATTTAATTGCTCGCTGGGGAAATTCACGAGTAATGGTGATTGGTTTTGTGATTGTTTTGTTGTCAATGATAGAGTTATCGGTTGTTGCCCATTCAGCCAACTATGTGCTTCTACTAATTGGAACATTGGGCTATGCGATTGGTTTTGCACTCGCTTTTGCAACACTTGCGACTTCCGGATTAGCCAGGGTTCGCCATGAAGTGTCAGGAGCAGCATCCGGTGTTTACAATACGGCGCGGCAATTTGGCGGTGCCTTGGGGCTGGCAATCTTTGCTGCTTTTACGGCAAATATAACGAAAATATCAGCTGTCTTTAGTCAGTCCATGTTAATTGGCGTAGGGTTAACGTTTGTGGGGTTGCTGTTAGTGTTAACCCTGATTGTGCCATTGGAAAGTAAATAATTTTAACGATAGATTTGGTATAATAGCCTATACTTAAAGAAATAATTGGAGGCCTATGATGTCCTTTTCTATCGCGTTTTCACAAGCTCTTGAAATGACGGCTTATGTTGGTATCAAGTCTCAAGAAGAGCAGTATGATTATTTATCAATTCAAAAAATATCTGAAAAGCTTAACATCCCGATTCCAAGCATTAAAAAGATTTCGTCGTTGCTTACTAAAAACGGCATTTTAAGATCCAAAACTGGGATTTATGGTGGTTTACGATTGGCCAAACAACCTAAGGAGATTACGGTTTATGATGTCTTGATGGCAATTGAAGGCACCGGCCAGTTGTTTGAGGTTCATAAAGATTTTGATACCAGTGCTTTTGTGCATCAAGATCGGGTGAACAGATGGCTTGAAAATAGCTCAAAAGTGTTAAACCAGGCTGAAGAAGCGATGCTGACGGTTTTAAAAAAGACGAGTCTTGAAGATATTGGTGACATGTCAGAATAGAATTTTGCGAAAACAGAGTGAGACATAAAAAGGTGGTTAACTTCCAGAGTACAGCTGGATTATCCTAATATGCTCCGGGTAGAATAGTGGGATAATTCGGTTGTACAGCAGGAATTTGCCTTTTATCTCACGTTTCCGCACGGTAATAATCATGATTACACAAATAAGGGACTGGGAAAAATTACTCTTGTCCCAGCCTCCCGTTTTGTGTAAATGTGATTATTATTCGAGCAAAAGCATGAGGTAAAAAATAGCTTCCAGCCGTGTAAGAAGCTGTTTAGTATCTTTTAAGAAGTAACCTGATAAAAGCTAACGAAACCATCATGTGACTAGTGTTGAGCTTACGCTCACCGTTACGCCATAAACGATGATTATTTCCCAACCAACTAAATGAACGTTCAATGAGCCACCGTTGTGGGATTAC
>DMZB01000090.1 GCA_003482405.1 Lactobacillus sp.
GTATTGATAAAATGGGCTTTTATACCCCACATTTAGTGTTGGATATGACTGATTTGGCACATGCTCGTGGCGATGATCCGGATAAATACCACATTGGAATCGGGCAGTCAGAAATGGCCGTGATGCCACTTACTCAAGATGTCGTGACGATGGCGGCCAATGCCGCTGACCAGATTCTTGATGATGCGGATCGTGCATCAATTGACTTGATCCTGTTTGCGACCGAGTCGGGGATTGATAATTCTAAGTCAGGCGCGGTCTATGTGCAACGGCTCCTCGGGCTAACAGAACACTCACGAGCCATTGAGGTCAAACAAGCTTGCTACTCTGCTACAGCTGCCATTCAATTGGCGAAGGATTATGTCGCTGCTCACCCCAAAAGACGTGTCTTAGTGTTAGCTAGCGATGTCGCACGTTACGGTCTCCAGACGCCAGGTGAAATTACGCAGGGGGGTGGTGCGGTTGCCATGGTCATCAGCGCTGAACCACAGATGATTGCGATCAGTGATGACAGTGTGTACTTGACGCAGGATGTAATGGATTTTTGGCGACCAGTTTACGCGACAGAAGCCCGCGTCGATGGCCATTTTTCTGCGAATATCTATATCGATTTCTTCACTGATGTGTGGACACGCTACAAACAAGCAACGCAGGAAAACATCGCCGACTTTGATGCGCTACTTTTTCACCTGCCATTTTCAAAAATGGGCTTAAAGGCATTAAGAACGGTCTTGCCAGAGGATGAGGTTGCTAAACAGCGCTTGACGACGAACTTTGAGGCGGCCCGGTTATGGAATCGCCACGTGGGTAATCTCTATACGGGTTCTTTGTACTTGAGCTTATTATCGTTGCTGGCAAACGGGCATTTGGTTGGCGGCGAACATTTGGGACTGTTCAGCTATGGTTCGGGTGCCGAAGGTGAATTTTACACGGCAACTGTGCAAGCAGATTATCACAATGGCTTTGACCAAAGTGCGATTCTTCAAGTTCTAAACAATCGGCAACAGGTCACAGTCGCGCAGTATGAACAGTTATTTGCAGATCAATTACCGACTGATGGCAGTACCAGAAAGCTTGACCCTGCGAATGATCCAGCGCGTTTCGTGCTTACAGGTATTGAAAATGAACAGCGCCAATATTCAGCGCATTAATCAAATTGTATCCTAACCAAAATAAGGCTTAATCAAAAACGATCCGATTCCTATTTTTCTGGAATCAGATCGTTTTTAATTGAGCGGTGGTTTTGGTTTAATCTTTTGAAAGAGCAGTTTCTTTTGTGATTAATAGTGTTGACACCACCGTTGTCCTCGTAAAAATTTCGATTATTTAGTGAAGTCGGTGGTCACTTTGCCGTTGGTGGCACTAAACAACACCTTGTTCGACTGGTCTGGACTCACTAAAACCAGGGTGTAGTCGCCTTCTAAGGCCTTGCTGATATTTGTTGATGAAGTTTGTAAGTTTTTTGCTAATGTTGGCCAATGTGCCTGTTCAGCCTCGTTTGGCTGTTTTTCTAAGGCCTTCAATGCCTTAACTGTATTCGTGTTGTGAGGCGTAATCGTGTAGGTCTTTTTAGCGCGATCAAACGACACCTTGCCCAAGGTCGAAAATGAGGAGGTTAGCTGTTCAGTCATTTGATCCTCTGCAGTGGACTTAGCAGCACTTTTTTGTTTCGCCGTTTGGCCATTGATGACGCCTGCATTCGGGTTAAACGTAGACGCGGCCTTAGCTAAGGAAGACTGTTCAGCAGCCGACGTTTGTGACGAACTGCTTTGACTGCTACGACTTGAGGCTTGGTTGCTGGCAGAGTTTGAATGATGCCAGACGGGTAACTTGACGATGCCGAAGCCTGTAATTAGAGCAAAAACAACCACTAAGGCAGTTGCAAACTTCCAAGTCCCGTAATTTTGAATCGAATTAAGTAAGTAAAATATAGCAAGGATTAAGGCAATCCCACCAAAAATTGCTAAGAAAATCATGAAGCCAACTCCCTTTTCTCTGTCGTGATGCTTTTTATTTTACCATTGCCAGTCGAAAATATAAAAGGCGATGTTTATTATCCATAATAAAATTCGTATGATTATTATAATTAAAAACGTTGAATAAAAAATATGCTTGCGTTACACTATCCTTATTAGAAACACGGCATGGACAAAAACTTCAAGGAGGAGCCACTATGACAGCAACTTTGACGCAGGGCAGTATTGTTCGCTGCTCTCGATGTGATGACTTACAAAAGCCATTTTTAGGTAAAGTACTTAACCATTTGGCGCATCACGTGATTGTCCAAATAATTAATTTTGACCCCATTGATCGTTATATGGTGTCTGTATTGGGCGGACAAGTGACATTAGCCACGGAACAGGTTCGTCCATTGCACATGATAAAAATAAATGGTAAAAAAGATCAAACGTCGCGAGGATGATTATGTAGCAATTGTTCTTATTTATTTTATTTGACGTAAAATAATCATCAATTTAGCTTGTTCTCATGTTTCATTTGTGAATAATTATAATAAGATGTTGTCAGATCGTTCGTATTCGTCGTATACTGAAGGTACAAATTTTAGGAGGAACGACCTGTGAAATCTATTTATTTAGCAAGTCCATTTTTTGACGAGGATCAAATTGATCGTGTTAAGCGTGTTGAAACGGCGTTGGATAACAACAAAACTGTGGGGGAGGTATTTAGCCCGCGAAAATCTCAGTTTCCTGAATTGACGTTTGGTAGTCCGGAATGGAAGTTAACTGCTTATAAACACGATTTAGATCATTTAAACGCAGCAGATGTTGTCGTGGCAGTAAGTGATTTTACAGATGAATCAGTAGATAGCGGCACAGCTTTTGAAATTGGTTATGCTGTCGCAAAGGAAAAGACGGTTGTGTTGGTTCACGAAAAATCCGGTTTAGTTAATCTGATGCTTGCTCAGGGAGCCAAGACGTATGTCGAACACGCTGAAGAATTAAAAGCTCTGAATTTTGACGAGCTCCCAGTTCAACAATATAACGGTGAAGTCCAGTAGTATTAAGTAGGGTACAATAATATCGAGTACGGTAATGTACAGCATTACAAGTAGGACACCGTGAGTAGGTCAGAGAGCTAATCGTGACTAAATTTAGCCAACATAAAAGCGCTAGTTATCATGTCTTTCAAGTTGAAAGCATAATGGCTAGCGCTTTTCGATTGTTCGCTGCGATTATTCGCTATGAGCTGTTATTCCAGCGAGCTGTCGCATTTATGACTTAGTAATATATTGACTTAGTATACAGAATCACGGTACAGTCCCACAACTTTTCCGAGAATTGAAACGTTGTTTAAAATAATGGGAGCCATATTATCATTTTCTGGTTGGAGACGGTAATGGTCTGATTCCTTAAAGAAACGTTTACAAGTGGCTTCATTTTCATCTGTCATCGCAATGACGATATCACCATTATCAGCGTTTTGCTGGCGACGGACAATGACACGATCACCGGTTAAAATGCCCATATTGATCATACTGTCACCACGAATGGTGAGCATAAATAAATCGCCATCGTATTCATTAAGCTCCGGTGGCACAGGAAAATAATCGGTGGCATCCTGCACAGCTAGGATGGGTTCCCCAGCAGCGACGACACCGAGTACGGGAATCTCATTAGGCGTAGTTGAAACACCCAGCACTTCCAGACCGGCATCCGTCAATTCAATGGCGCGCGGTTTGGTGGGGTCTTTAACCAGTAAGCCCTTTTTTTGAAGACGGTCAATGTGGCCGTGAACAGTGGATGTAGATGATAAGTCGACTGCTTCGCCGATTTCACGAACCGTCGGCGGATAACCTTTTTCATTTACACGTTCATAGATAAAGCGGAGTACAGCAATTTGTTTGCTTTCGGAACTTCTTGACATGTCCGTCAACACCTCGTCATAATTTTGCGTAGCCTCCGAACCGAATGTGAAAACGTGTTCGCGTTGTTTAGGATTAGCGGAGCTACGCCGTTTTCATAGTTAAAATTTAGCACATTTTTGTGGTTTGGTCAAACAAATGTTCGCTTTGTTTCAAATCTTTGCCACTTTTGCCTTTCTTCTTGTATAATGGTCAGTCGAAGCGAAGGTTTTATTATAGAAAGGGCAGAAATCGATGGAAGCAGAAAAATTACGTGCTCGAATTAATGAATTGGCCCACAAGCAAAAAACGAGTGGGTTGACTGAAGACGAAAAAATTGAACAAAAGAAGTTGCGCGAAGAATTTTTAGCTAACTTTAAAAAAGCATTTCGTTCACAAGTTGAAATGATGCAGGTGTTTGATAAAAATGGTAATGAGGTCACGCCTGAAAAAGTGCGTCAGGTCCAAAGAAAAAAGGGCCTTCGTGACGATTAATTCACCTTTTTGCGATTAAAGGGTTTTCAATCGCTGTTTTGTTGTGTAATATTATTTAATGTAATTTATCTATGGGAAGGAGGTTATTTCGATGTCAACAGGGTTGTGGATTTTAATTGTTATTATCGCGGCAGTAGCCGGCGTTGTCGGTGGCTTCTTCTTTGCGCGCCGCTACATGCAAAACTACCTTAAGAATAATCCTCCGATTACTGAAGAAATGCTACGGACGATGATGCTGCAAATGGGGCAAAAGCCTTCTGAGAAAAAGTTGAAGCAAATGCTGTCAACGATGCAGAGTCAAGCACGAAAGAGCTAATTTCGATATTTGTAATTGATTAAACGGGCTGGATTACTCCTGCCCGTTTTTTATGTGTTTTTAATTTTCAGTAGATTAGAAAGTTGGTGACCTTAGTGTCAATTTTTAGAAAGCTTGCTTGGTATTTCAAGGCCGAGCGGCGCACATATTTTTGGGGCGTGATTGGACTGCTGATGACTGCGCTTTTGGGTATCATTCCACCACGTGTGATTGGGATGCTGGTCGACATGATGGACAAACGCACGTTAACTGCCGGTAAGCTTGCTTTGGCACTAGGTGTCATGACGATTACAGCCATCATTGCTTACGCTGCCCGTTATTTATGGCGGACAGCGATTTGGGGCGGAGCGGCGAACTTGGAACGGACGTTGCGGGAACGGTTGTATTGGCATTTTATGCAAATGGACACAGCGTTCTATCAGCGGTACCGAACCGGAGACCTAATGGCCCATGCAACCAATGATTTGTCAGCCGTTCAGCGTGTGGCCGGTGGTGGTATTTTGCAGTTTGCTGATTCCATCATTACCGGTGGCACAACGCTGATTGCGATGATGCTATTAGTTAACTGGCGGTTAACACTTCTTGCTGTCTTGCCGTTACCGCTGATTGCGATTGTTGCGCGCTACGTGGGAACAAAAATCCATATCGCTTTTGGTGAGTCCCAGGCAGCCTTTTCGCGTTTGAATAACAAGGCTCAGGAGAGTATCGAAGGTATCAAAGTCATTAAGACACTGGGCCAAGAAAAACAGGATGAGGCTGATTTCGAGGGTCAGGTACGCGACACGATTAAGATCAACCGTTATACGAACTTTTTGGATGCGATGTTTGATCCGTTGATCACAGTGATCATTGGATTGTCATACGTGGCAACCATCGTTTTGGGTGGTCGTTACGTTAGCAGCGGGACGATCTCACTGGGTCAACTGGTGACCTTTATTGCATACGTGGGCATGCTGGTGTGGCCAATGTTTGCCATCGGTCAGTTGTTTAACACGATGGAACGTGGGAACGCTTCATATGATCGGGTCAACTTTTTGTTGCACGAGAAATCCAGTATTATTGAGAAAAAAGACGGCATTAAAACGCCGGCAACGGGCACGATTGATTTTGACGTCAAGGCGTTTAACTATCCTGAAGAAGATGCTGCACGGTTGGCTGATGTCAAATTTTCGTTGCCTGCTGGCCATACGTTAGGAATTGTCGGACGTGTGGGTGCCGGTAAATCATCGATCATTAAGTTGTTGTTACGTCAGTTTGATGATTATCAGGGCCGCATCAAAATGGGCAATCACGACATTCGTGATTACACGTTGGATGCGTATATTCGGTCAATCGGCTATGTGCCACAAGACAGTTTCTTATTTTCCACGTCGGTCAAAGATAACATTGCGTTTGCCAACCCACAATTTAGTGAGCAGGCTATTGAAGCAGCCGCACACACTGCAGCCTTTGATACGGAGGTTGCCAACATGCCAGACGGTTATCAAACAGAGGTTGGTGAAGAAGGTGTTTCATTATCCGGTGGACAAAAGCAGCGGCTGGCCATTGCAAGAGCCCTCGTGATCAATCCAGAAGTTCTAATTCTTGATGATGCGTTATCCGCCGTGGATGCTAAAACGGAAGCGCAGATTCTGGAACGTTTAGGAACTAATCGGGCTGGCAAAACGACCATTATTGCGGCCCATCGTTTAAGCTCTGTCGTCAATGCCGATGAGATTTTAGTGATGGCGGACGGACAAGTGAGCGAGCGTGGGACACATGCGGAGCTGATGGCTAATAATGGTTGGTACAAACGGATGTACGATCAGCAACAATTATCTGATTCGATAGGAGGTGGCAACGACTAATGGCACAAAATCAACATGAATCTGCTTGGGCGCGCAGTATGTCCATTAAGGAGCAAGGAACAGTCATTAAGCGGTTGTTGCCATATGCGGCACCGTACAAGTGGGATTTTATTTGGGCAATTGTGTTTGCCTTTTTGGTTAGTTTAATTAATGTATGGTTGCCAAAACTAATGGCCACCTACATGAACCAGTATTTACGTGTTAATAATGCTGGGTTGCGCGTTGTGTTATTCTTCGCTGGGTTTTACTTTTTAGGTACGATTATTAAAGCCATTTTCCAGTTTGGACAAGAATTTTTATACGCAATGGGTGGCGAACGGATGCTGGAAAATGTCCGTGTGAAGATGTTTCGCAAGTTGCACACACTTGGGATGCGATATTTTGATCAGGTCCCGGCCGGGTCAATTTTATCTCGGCTCACAAATGACACCATGTCGTTTCAAACATTCTGGTCATTGTTTGCAGCGGCAATTGTGGCCTTGTTTTCAATTGTAACGTCGTTTTATGCGATGTATACGACTAATGCACGTGTTGCGCTCGTTGTTTTGGCATTCTTACCAATTTTAATTTTTGCAATTTGGTATTATCAACACTTTAGTAGTCGTGTTTATCGTTCAATGCGTGAGCGGCTCAGTGAATTAAATGCCAAGCTTGCTGAGTCTATCAATGGGATTGCGGTGATCCAGGAATTTCGTCAGGAGCATCGCATGAATAATGAATTTGAACAGACCAATCAGGCCTATTTTGATACACGGCGCGCGATGATCCGAACTAACTCACTGTTGCTGGGGCCAATTATTGACCTTCTATTTGCCCTTGGTGAGGTCGCTGTCTTGTGGATGTTTGGGATCGATGCTTTTCATCACTTTGTCCTTGCTGGGACGATTTACGCGTTTGTTCAATATTTGAGTAACTTTTATAACCCAATGGCGAACATGATGGATTCATTGTCAGACTTTCAGGACGGCATCGTTGCTGGTTCGCGGGTACTGCGGGTTATGGATGACACTACCTTGGCGCCACAACAACATCCTGTTGATGGCGCTAAGATCACGCGAGGAAAAATCGAATTTCGTCATGTTAATTTCAGCTATGATGGGCAAAACGACGTGCTTCATGATGTTTCATTTACAGTTGAACCAGGACAAACCGTTGCGTTAGTTGGCCACACTGGTTCCGGTAAATCATCGACGATCAATGTTCTGATGCGGTTTTACGAGTTTGGTTCCGGTCAG
>DMZB01000091.1 GCA_003482405.1 Lactobacillus sp.
TCTATTAAATTAGGTTTAGGAACCAACAAGGTCGGTGGTCACAACCTGTTTCCAGGTTTGAAGGACGAAGACGGTGCGGCAGTTGTCAAAGCAGCATTGGATAATGGCATTACGTTATTAGACACTGCATTTATGTATGGTTTGGGCCGATCAGAAGAAATCATCGGCGATGTTTTGCAAAACTATGATCGCAGCAAAGTTATTCTTGCAACAAAGGCTGCACAAGACAGCGATAATGATTTGAAGAATAACAACACACCGGCATTTTTGAAGAAGTCCGTTGATATCGCGCTGAAACGTTTGCGGACTGACTACATTGATGTCTTTTACATTCACTTTCCTGATGAAGTCACACCTAAAGATGAAGCAGTCGCAGCTTTGAATGAAGAGAAGCAGGCTGGCAAAATCAAAGCCATCGGTGTTTCCAACTTCAGTTTGGATCAAATTAAAGAAGCTAACAAAGATGGTTTGGTTGACATTGTCGAGGATAATTACAGCCTGGTTCATCGCGAAGCCGAAAAGGATTTATTCCCATACCTCGAAGAAAACAAGATTTCGTTTGTGCCATACTTCCCGCTGGCATCTGGCTTATTGACGGGTAAGTATGGTTCTGATGATGCGGACAAGTTCAAACAATTCTCTGCGGAACAATATCAGCTGATTATGAAAGGGCTGGATGTGGTTCGTGATATTGCAGACAAGCACGATGCAACGGTCGCACAAACCATCTTAGCTTGGTACATTGCTAATCCTGCCGTTGGGGTTGTTATTCCAGGCGCCCGCAAACCTGAACAGGTTGAAAGTAATGCGAAGGCATTGACGATTGACCTATCGGATGACGAGTATAAAGCAATTGATGATGCGTTTAGTGCATTTAAATAGATTTTGGTGAAAAAAGCCTTCCAAAGCTTCAATTAATGAGCTTTGAAAGGCCTTTGTTATTGTTATGAACAAACAGAAAAGCGGGGGTTTTTGAAATGTCAGACCATCAGATTAAACTTACAATTACTGTGACAGCAGACGATTTTAAGTTGCTGGAATCGTCTGCCAAAGCGAATAAGCAAACTGTGACTGAACTACTTCATGACCTTGCAATGACTGAGGTCGAAGATGAATATGATCGTCAGGCTTTTGAACAAGCACAAGCAGAATTTAAGAAAGATCCACAAGTTTATTCGATTGAAGAAGTGGCATCTGAATTAGGATTATTTGATGGGGCAGGTAGTGCATCAACACCTGCTTCATCGTCGTCATCCCATGTTCCATCAAGAGCGGATAATGATGAAAGATGAACTTCTTTAATGTCACCTGCGTCAATCGCTTTTTGAATAACCATGGAAAGTTTAGCGTCTAGTTTTTGCTGATTAAAGTTTGCAGCCATCATCTTAGCTCCCTTCCCATTGCGCGTTCGTTCGACCGTCATCAGTTGATTATAAACGGAACCGCGTTTGTATTTCCGAAATGTGTCTTATTATCCATGTCGTGATAAAGATCGTGCAACGCCTTAGGCACCTTATATTCGTGTCTCATCGCGTAATTTGAAATATCCTTTTTCAGTTTGGCAACAATCACGTCATCGTTGCCGTTTTTATTAAGTTGGTTCGCGTAACCCAACAGCATGTCACGCAATTCCGGACTGGCCTGAATTTCATCATTCTGGTAGGCCTTGTTGATGTCGTTAAAAACAGCCGTTTGCGATTTATTCATATTCAATCACGTCCTAATGGTTTGATATATGAAATATTATACCTCACTAAAATGGGGGGCAACAGAGCTAACCCATTTCTAGTAGTACACGGTTTGCGACAGCTTCGTTGGTGATGACGTCGGTTAGGAAACCACCCCGCAGTGCGCCCAGTAATGCACGGCTCTTAAACTTACTCTTCACGATTCCGACACGGCGCGGCACAGTCAGCAGTTCATCCATGGAGGCACCCATCGTTTTATCGTGTTGATTGAGCAAGTTTCCGTTCACGTCATAAGGTCGGCCAAAAAGCACACCGGCAATCTGCTGATCGTCAACGTCTTCGAATAACTCACTAAAGTGTTGTTTCCAAACGGGGATCGTGTTGATCGAAGCTAATGTGCCGATGCCGGCGAACACGAGGTCCATCCGTGCGGCAGACGATAAGGCAGGCACGAGCGCAGGCTCCTGACGTAATGCTGCACGCACATCATCGCTATCGACGTAAAGCGGGGCGGGTAAGGTGACATATTGCGCGTCAAACTTAGCGGCCGCTTTTTGAACAAGTGGGACTGTGCTGGCAGCGGTATTCAGTTTTAAATTTTCACCGACAAACTGCGTGAAGATTAGGTTCTCACGGACCTCCGTTTGAAAGTGGTCAATGATGTTCCACACGGTGTCACCCCAGGTCATCCCCACCACGTGACAGTGGCGAATGAGTTCCTGAATCTCGGCTGCCGCGAAGTCGATGACGTTAGCTGAGTCTTTATCGGGAGAATCGCTGTCTTTTAAGATCATCATGTTACGGATATTGAATTTTTGCTTAAACGCCAACTCCATTTCTACGTTGCGGGAAACGGGCGTATCGATGCTAATTTTAACCAAACCAGATGCCAGCGCCTCATCTAGCGATTTACTGATGAGGTAGCGACTGAGATGATATTTTTCTGAAATGTCGGTAATCGGTAATTTGGATAAGTAGAAATCCTGCGCGATACCGGCGAGTTGCTCGCGATGTTTGACGTCATCCATGTCTATTTACTCCGTTCATTGAAATTCTATTGTCTATCTCATCACAGAATTTTAAAAAATGCAAGTGATGTTTAAATTATGTAAATGGTTGAATACTGCTTTTTAAACATTTTAAAAATCACTCTAATATTTGCAATATTAACACTAGCCGAGTAAAATAGCACTTGTAGAACACGATAACCAGTCCGTTACTTTTCATGGCATGTGACGGACTGCACGAAAAGGGTGGTACATGGCGAATGAATAATGAAATTGTTGATTTGCACTTGAATGACCCACAGGTTCGCAAAACGTGGGAAGCCTTTTTGACCTCGTTAGGCATTACTGATTTTCAGCAACAGGAAACTGCTGCAATTGATTTTACCCTTGGCATTTACGACGGCGACAATCTAGTCGCAACCGGTTCGGCAGCTGGTAACGTGCTGAAATACATCGGTGTTTGCAACAAGGGTGTTGATCAAGGCGCTCGTTTCAACACGATTGTCTCCGCACTAATTAGTCGGCTATTCCAGGAACTGGTTTTCCATCAGTTTGTGTTTACCAAGCTCAAGTACTCAGACAGTTTTCAACACGTCGGGTTTCATGAGCTGGCACATTCAGATGTCGCTGCACTTTTGGAAAACGGCGACAGTAGCATTGACGATTATCTTGCTGCTATTCCACGTATTGCCGATCAAACGGATAAACAGGTTGCCGGTATCGTGATGAACGCCAATCCGTTTACACAGGGACACCGGTATCTAGTGGCACAAGCGGCCAAAGAAAATGACCTTGTGTATGTTTTTGTGGTGAACACGGATGCCTCACTGTTCACAACGGCTGAGCGCTTTGAGCTCGTTAAGCAGGGCACTGCTGAC
>DMZB01000236.1 GCA_003482405.1 Lactobacillus sp.
ATACGGTCCATCGTTCCGCCCACTGTTTTTGTGTGCACCAGTCGGGGACTAAGCCAGAGCCAAGAGGCTGTCATGACAATGAAGACTGCAATAATCGTCAGCATGTGCCATAAGTTTTGGGGAACAAAAAATGGAATGTACACGCTTAAATTATCCCCGCCGTCGCGAACTGTCACACTCCAGACCAAGGCTAATGAAAGTTGACCCGGTACCACGGAAGCGGCAGTCATTTCACCGCTCGAACGTGGACGTTTGAACCAGCGCCACAGATTAACCAACCCAACCGTCAACGGTAACAGGCCTAGCAAACCAACCCACTTGGCGCCCACTGTCATAAAACCTAAACCAATTAGCCAACTTGCGCCAACCAATGTTGAAATCCCAGCATATTGCCCGATAATAATCGTTCGTCGGTCCTTTGCCGTGCGGACAATGCCCCAAAAAAGAATCAGCATGATCATGTCATCGGGATTGGTAACGAGAAACGCAAGTACTGCTGACCAAATCAGTCCCATCGTCATCACTTCCGTTTCCGGTCAGCGCGGCGTTCATTTCGTCGCGCATGCCGTTTGATTGTGGCCCGAAAACCTGGTGATCGCTTCTCTAATGCCAACGTAGAGCTCAAGCTGGCACTGGCAGAAAGTGCCCACAGCACCCACCAACCACCGCCATGTAAACGCCGAAACGGAAACAGTTCTTCAATGACGCTTTGGAACGCCTCCTTGGAAATTGAGGACCACTCCAAATGTTCGTGTGTAAACACGACTTCTGCGGCCAACTGGATCACTAAGATGAGTAGCCAACCAATCAGATAGTGTAAACCACCGCGAACTTCAACATGCGCAGTATCGGTGTCAGCATCCACTGCTTGAATTGTCGCAAAATGACCTTGATACGTCCCAATAGCGATACCAATCAAAATCATGACAATGGCAGTTAAGACATTTGCCACGCTCAGCTTAAACGTGATCACAAACATCACGGCCGCAAAAATTGGAATAAGCCAGTACCGCCACCGCGTTGGCCGCTCGAAACCAAACTGACCACGAATAAAATAAATTAATAATAACAAACTCAAAATAACCGTAATCATTGCGGACGCCTCGTTTCATCAATTGCCCTTTCATTATTGATGTTTTTGTGAAGTACGTCCATCTTTTTATGGAGTATGACTATCTTGTTGTCGGTCATTAGGACCCACATTGCTAATCGCCAGTTAAAACGTTTAACCCCGAACATTCCAACCAACTTGCACATTCAACTTTTATACCGCAAGAATTGGCATCCAGCTGCAGTTACACAAATGGTTCAGGCCATTCAACGCCAATTACCAAGCGCAATCCCCGTCGCCAGTCATGATAATTAGGCCAGTGGTCTACGTCACTATTCCATTCAGGAACTTAATAAGAAAATGAGAAATGAACGAGATACCTTGAGTAAGGGCTTTCATTCGTCTATTATTGAAAGTGTAAATAGACACTTTTATGGTGTTAAATCTTATATTGTCGGGGGTTACATGATGGCTACAAAGAAAATGATTCTTGATTTGGACACTGGTGTTGACGATGCCCTAGCTATTGCTTATGCGGTTGCTTCGCCAGAAGTTGACTTGATTGGGATTGTTTCATCATACGGGAACGTGCTGGTTGATAAATCTGCTGAAAACTCATTGGATCTGCTTGAATTATTGGGCGCAACCGATGTTCCTGTTTTCTTGGGTGAATCACACTCAAGCACCACGGATCACTTTGACGTTATGGAAATCAGTCAAAAGATCCACGGTGTCAACGGGATCGGGGAAGTTAAGATTCCTAAGGCTAAACGTGCGGTTGAAACAGAAGGCGCTGTTGACTTCATCGTCGACTCAGCTCACAAGTATGGTGAAAACTTAATCTTGGTTCCAACCGGCCCACAAACTAACTTGGATGCAGCCATCACAAAAGACCCAGAAGTTGCTAAGCTGATTGGTAACATGACCTTCATGGGTGGTGCCCTGACTGTTCCTGGTAACGTTACCGCCTTTACCGAAGCGAACATTAACCAAGATCCAGCTGCTGCTGACCGTGTTTTCCGTTCACCATTGAAGTCCACAATGGTTGGTTTGGATGTTACTTTGCGGACCTTGTTGACGAAGAAAGAAACGCAACAATGGCGTGATCTTGGGACAGTTGCCGGCGAAAAGTACGCTGACATCACGGACTACTACATCGACGCATACTACAACTTGGACATTGACAAAAACGGCTGTGCCATCCATGACCCATTAGCTGTTGGTGTGGCCATTGACCCTAGTTATGCCAAGTTGATCGATTTGAACATGAAAGTCACACATGACGATCCTGCCAACCCAGCTGATGTTGGTCGGACAATTGGTGACACTGCTCGTTTGAACGACCCAACTACCAACATGAAGGTCGCTGTTGACGTCGACAAAGCACGTTACCTCGCCCACTTTATGGACTTGCTGACAAACTTGTTTGCTAAACACTAAAATTTCATCGTTGAAATCGCTGCACATGCTGCAGCGATTTTTTTATTTTCGTTTACCTCCCCTCAAAAAATTCGCAAACCTTCACATCAGAAAATAATGCTCAGCAACTTTTGAAGGATTATTTTTGGCACACTTCCATCAGCTAGCGTAAAATAAAACCAAACATTTTTAAGAGGAGTCTCTATGTCACACAAGATTTTAAGTTCACTCAGTTATCTCAGTATTTTCTTTCTCCCTGTGCTCTTTCCTTTAATTGTTTGGATTGCGGCCTCAGGACAGCGCGACGTTACGGTTCATGCTGCACATGCCTTTTGGACACAACTACTGCCAACGATTATGGCGTTTGGAATTTTCTTTTTTGTCGCAGTTTACGGTCTGACAATTGGGCCAAACGCTGGTTTAGGTTGGTTTTCATTATTGCTGATTGGCATTATGGCACTGCTTTCTTTAATTCTCTGGCTCTACAACGTGGTTATGGGTATTCGTGTTTTATTAGTTTGAAGTGCAGGTTTATTTACGCTAGTTAGTCTTAAAGCCTAGCTAAGCTTTATCGAATGAGGTTAACATTTATGAAATCATCTTCGAGTACAAACACACGTAATCTGGTGTTAGCGG
Source organism: Lactobacillus sp. (assembly GCA_003482405.1). Taxonomy (GTDB): domain Bacteria; phylum Bacillota; class Bacilli; order Lactobacillales; family Lactobacillaceae; genus Furfurilactobacillus. The sequence goes on from DMZB01000236.1 coordinate 3,107, forward strand.
CGTTATTCATTGCTATCATTTTAGTGCAGGTGTTGGTACCATTCCTTGGCTATATTCCGCTTGGCCTGACCGCTATCGGTCTACAAATTTCCATCATTCAGTTTACCGTCGCCATTGCGGCAATCGTCATGGGTCCATGGTGGGGCGGTTTAATCGGTGGGGTTTGGGGTTTAGCGTCACTCATTCAAGCGTGGACAACGGTTTACAACCTTGGTGCTTTCCTATTCAGAAATCCCGTTACTGCAATTGTCCCGCGGGTAATGATTGGCATTGTGGTGGGCTATATTTTCCAAGAGCTCGCCGTCAAACGACAACACCGCGGCCTTGGACTGGCTTTGTCCGGCTTCATGGCATCATTCACTAACACAGCGTTAGTGGTCCTGTTTTCATGGCTCACTATTGTTATGTTTCATATTTATTTCCCCGGCATTCCACATAGCGGTACGTTTACGTGGATTTTGTTATCACTAGTCGGTGCAAACGGTATTGCAGAAATGATCGCCGGTGTCATTATTGTGCCAATTATCGGTGGGGCCCTCTTGGCTGTCAAACGTGCCCGATAGGCTGATAGGGCTTTGACAACAATGCACTTTGTTTGTTCATCCGCTTTACAAGAAAACTTGTATTCACCGATAACAATGGTGTTCTCACTAAGGTTTCATTTGAACTTTCAAACGGTTTCAGCTACCATATTCGTGTAGTAAAAATTATATCTGGGGTGCCATTTGGCTGAGAAACACCCATTGAAC
>DMZB01000199.1:0-1791 GCA_003482405.1 Lactobacillus sp.
CGCTTAACCCAAAACTGACCCACTCCCAAAGTTCGGGAATAGGTCAGTCTTACTTTAATGCTCGTTCTCAAAACGGACTTTGTGTCACAGCCGCTTTAATTATTTGTCCTTTCGCTTTTAGTTAACCTGTTTACTTTTTAAGCCGTTTCCGGAATATATGATATCCAGTTAGGGTCAACAGGAGTGTTAGCACACCAAGTGTTGCCCAAATTTCTGCACGTTGGCCAACAAACGGTAATCCAGAATCTGTATTTTTTGTCTTGTCTTTGTCAGCTGAGCTCGGGCCACCAACTCGTGCTTTGGTTGGCGCCTGACCCACCTTTGGTGTAGCAGACTGTTGTTCGTTTGATGAACTGATATTTTCATCAACGACTGCCGCAGTGCCGCTTGTTATTTCTTCAGTTGTGGACTTTTCGGTAGCTCCGGCTGAACCGACACTGGACGTTGCCTGCTTGGTTCCACTAGACTGATTATTTTGACTGTTTGCCCCAGTTTGCCCTGTCCCTGAAGATGATTCTTCACTAGAGGAACCATTACCAATATTGTTGGATTCTGATCCACTTGATTCTGAACCATTGCCTGGTGTTGAAGGATCACTTGGATTCGGGTCCACAGGATCTGGATCTGGTTTAGGATCTGGAATCGGCGATGGCTCTGGATCAGTTGGATCTGGGTCTGGGTCCGCTGGGTCCGTCGGGTCTGTTGGATTAGCCTTGTAAACATAGGTTACGGTACCACCGTTTTCTGGAATCTCACCAGTTGCAGCTAACCCGTCACTCGCAACTTTGATAAATGTGTAACCATCAAATTCACGTTGTGTCGTTTCGTATGCTTTACCAACTTCCTGTCCATTTGGATACGTCGCTTCGCCTGAACCCAGTAGTTTGCCATCCTCTGTTCGATACTCAACCTTTACAGTGGGCTGTGTATCATCTTTTTCACCATACACAAATGTTACTTCCTTATCCGTATCATCCAAAGTGCCAACTGCCGGTGCACTATCTTCCGTCGTGAACATATAAGTCAGTGCGTGGAATTCGCGCGGGCTTGCCTCATATGGTGCGCCATAGGTTTGCCCCTCTGGATAATCGGCTTCATGTTGGTCCAACACGGTCCCATTTTCCGTTTGGTGCGTCACGGTAACTTTACCGCATTGAATCGGTTCAGCTACTTTAGTGTAAACGTACGTGACTGTGCCACCTTCTTTGTTCAAATATCCGCTAGCAGGCAGTCCCTTGCTCGAAACTTCTTTAAATTCATAGCCTTCAAACGTATATTTCGTAGTTTGGTAGCGGCCATCGATCACCTGTCCATCTGGATAAGTTGCCTCTTCACTGTCTTTCAATTCAACAGGTTCATCATCATCTGTCACATAGCGAACCGTCACTTTCCCAGCTGGTTCAGGGTCTGGGTCAGGATCCACGGCTTTGTAAATGTAATAAACATCACCATTGTTGGCAGTTAATTCACCAGTTGCGGCCAGTCCTTTGTCTGTATCGACTTTGACAAATTCGTAGCCATCGAAGTCACGTTGTGTGGTTTCATACTTTTTACCCACAAATTGACCATCTGGATAAGTGGCAACCCCGCTGCCCAGTGACTTGCCATCTTCTGTTTGATAATGAACTGTCACTTTTCCTGCTGGCTCAGGATCGGGGTCTGGATCAGGATCAACTGCCTTGTAAATGTAGTAAACATCCCCATTGTTGGCAGTTAATTCACCGGCCGCAGCCAATCCTTTGTCAGTGTCCACTTTAACGAATTCATAACCCTCAAAATCGCGTTGTTCAG
>DMZB01000199.1:1976-3150 GCA_003482405.1 Lactobacillus sp.
CTGATGTTCCTAAGGATTTACCATCCTCTGTTTCGTAATGAACTGTCACTTTTCCTGCTGGTTCAGGGTCTGGATCTGGCTCAACTTCTTTGTAGATATAGTAAACGTCACCGCCATTTGCAGTCAGTTCACCATCTGCAGCTAACCCTTTATCTGTGTCGACTTTGACGAATTCGTAACCATCAAAGTCACGTTGTTCGGTTGTATATTTTTCACCAACAAACTGTCCGTCTGGGTAATCGGCTACTGTGCTACCAAGTGATTGACCGTTCTCAGTTTCGTAATGAACGTTCACTTCACCAGCAGGTTCTGGATCTGGCTCAACCGCTTTGTAAATGTAGTAAACATCACCATCGTCAGCAGTTAATTCACCATTTTTAGCCAATCCCTTCTCAATATCCACCTTTACAAATTCGTATCCATCGAAGTCACGTTGTTCAGTCGTATATTTTTCACCCACAAATTGACCGTCTGGATAAGTGGCTTCTGATGTTCCTAGAGATTTACCATCCTCTGTTTCATAGTGAACCGTCACTTTTCCTGCTGGCTCAGGATCTGGATCGGGTTCGACAGCTTTGTAAATATAGTAAACATCGCCGCCCTCCGCAGTAAGATCACCTGTTGCGGTTAATCCTTTGTCAGTATCCACCTTTACGAATTCATAGCCATCGAAGTCGCGTTTTTCGGTCGTATATTTTTCGCCTACATACTGACCATCCGGATAATCGGCTACTGTGCTGCCAAGTGACTGGCCATCTTCTGTTTGGTAATGTACATTCACTTCGCCAGCGGGTTCTGGATCTGGCTCAACCGCTTTGTAAATGTAATAAACATCGCCGCCAGCGGCAGTTAATTCACCGTCTGCTGTTAGTCCTTTTCCAGTGTCGACTTTTACAAATTCATACCCGTCAAAGTCACGTTGTTCAGTCATATATTTTTCACCGACAAACTGGCCGTTTGGGTATGTGGCTTCTGAAGTTCCTAGGGATTTACCATCTTCTGTTTCATAGTGGACCGTTACTTTTCCTGCTGGTTCAGGGTCAGGATCTGGCTCAACTTCTTTGTAGATATAGTAAACATCGCCACCGTTAGCAGTTAATTCACCGGTTGCGGCTAGGCCTTTGTCAGTGTCGATTTTAACGAATTCGTAGCCATCAAAGTCACGTTGTTCGGT
>DMZB01000199.1:3407-8944 GCA_003482405.1 Lactobacillus sp.
CGTTGTTCGGTCGTATATTTTTCACCGACAAACTGACCATCTGGATAGTCGGCTACTGTGCTACCAAGTGACTGACCATCCTCTGTTTGGTAATGAACATTCACGTCACCGGCTGGTTCTGGTTCGGGTTCAACCGCTTTATAAATATAGTAAACATCGCCGCCTTCCGCGGTAAGATCACCTTCAGCGGCCAGACCTTTATCCGTATCTACTTTGACGAATTCATAGCCCTCAAATTCTTTTTCATCAGTTGTATATTTTTCACCAACGTATTGTCCGTCTGGATAGTTCGCTTTACCAGACTCAAGAACTTTTCCGTCCTCCGTTTGGTAATGTACATTCACTTCGCCAGCGGCTTCCTTAGGTTCGTAGTAGTAGGTCACTGCGCCACCCTTGGCAGTCAATGTACCATTTGGTTCTAACCCATCTTTGTCGTAGTCAACGTAATCAAATCCATCAAAGTTACCAGAACTGGATTTATAGGGTTTCCCAACAAACATGCCTTCAGGGAACGTCGCCATTTCTTCCTTGAGCAGTTCGCCTGTCTTCTTGTTCACGTGATTCACGGTCACCGGCAATGCAGGCACTGGATCATTGACATCACGATAAATGTAAGTCACCGTACCACGACCCTTTTCTAAATACCCAGTCGGGGCCAATCCCTCCGTACGTACAAACACGTAACCATCAAATTTCCCTTGTTCCGTGTAGTACTCATTTCCGATAATCTGTTTGCCATCTTTATACGTTGCTTCCTCAGTTTTCAGTACAACGCCTTTGTCCGTTTTATGGATTACTTCAACACCGCCAGAATCCTGTTCGTCAGATTCATAAACGTAAATGACAGTGCCACCTTTACCACCAAATTCACCGGTAGCAGGCAAACTATCCTTGCCCATTTTCTTAAATTTGTAACCGGAGATTGTTTTTTGAGCCGTGGTATAAGGTTCGCCATCTGGACCAGACAATGACTCAACATCCGCAATATCGTGATAGTTACCGTCAGCATCTTCGCGAACATGGCGGACAGTGATACCAGACCACGCTTCATACTTAAAGCTGTCAAATTTGTATTGCTGTTTATTCTTCGAACCACCCGTTGACGCGCTGACGGCCATCGCCATCTGTTGATATTGTTCACCTTCAGGAATGCTGTAGGTCCAGTATTTGGCCCCTTCTGCTGCGTCATATTGTATTGTCAGTTGACGGGTTTTACCATCATACGAAATTTTAAATGGTCTAAAATTACCGTCGATATTACTTGGTCCATCAAACGCCTGAACAGTTTTCTCATCAATGGTTGCCCAACCTTTTTCACCGTCCGTTGTGACAAAAGCCCCGTATGGATTCACATCAGGATCTTTTTCCCAACCTAATTGTTGATTAGGAAATTTACCGTTCGGGTCAGGTGCTGCATAACCATTGTGAAAAGTATCCAGTTGAAAACCGATTGCGTTTTGTAAACCACCAATACCCATGTTGGCCCCACGATAGCCTACCGCGTCAGTGGAGCCAGGATGGAAGGCAAAACCGATACCATCCGCACCTGTGACATTTGGATCTGATCCCAGGTTCACTGAACCGGTTAGTTTAAAACTCTTATCTAAATCGATTCGGTCCTTTAACGTAAAGTTTCCAGCCTGATCGTTTAAACTTTCCGTCAACGTTACAATACCTGAATCGCTGCTTTCGTCGTAGTTGTATGTCGCCGAACCATTCAGGTTAAATTTATCCAGAAAATCCTTGGCCGACACTTCGATCGTGCCACCATCACGTTCTGTTGTATTCTTTTTTGTATCCGCACGTGCACTCGGTGGACTCCATGTTAGTCCACCTAGCGTTCCCAGCATGATCAACATGGCCGACAAACCGTGGGTGATTTTGTTGACCCACTTCGACCGTTTTGTTTGTTGTTCTAACATTTTGTCGCCTCCAATTACCGTTTGTTTTCAACAAATCTTATCGTTATCATAAGTGCTGAAAACGTGACAAACAATTTATAAGGCTCGGCAAAAATGCTGATATTGCAACCTTTCTAAGCATGTGTACAACTTAGTTTTAATCAATTAATAGGGTTGACTATTGCTATTAAAGCGTTTCTACGACTAAATTATATTTGAATATTGTTTCAAAATTTTTTTGCGACAACCACGCTTTTTTAAACAATTTGGAATCGCTGATAATTTTGGCTGTGCTACACTGATTCTTATACGAAATCATAAGGAAGTTTGCTATGCCAGTAGATAATAACGGCGTTCCACAAATCTATCAGCTCCGTCGTTTAGCCGTTGCGCTCACGATGGTCGGCGGATTTATTGACGCTTATACATTTGAACAACGTGGTGGCTCTTTAGCCGCAATGCAGACTGGGAACATTATTTTCCTGAGCGTCGATATTGCAAAACGAAATTTACCCGGACTGTTCACCAAAATCACCGCCATTGTCTTTTTCTCACTCGGCGTCCTCGCAGTCAGTCTCTTTAAACATCGACATAATACTCACTACTGGCGCATCCCGACATTGGTACTTGAGATGATTGTCTGCATTATTGTGGGCTTTGAGCCAAGTCACATATCCGACGTATTTGCCGTACCGCCCTTGGCAATGGTGATGGCCATGCAGACAACTGCGTTTAATGCAATCGAGGGCCATGGTTACAACAGTGTGTACTCTACTGGTAATTTAAAAATGGCGATGATTGCACTGGGCGAATTTCATTTTCATCACAAAAAAAGCCAGTTAGTCAGCACTTTCCTTTATCTCGAGCTCGTGTTTGGCTTTGCGGCAGGCGCCATCTTATCAGCGTTACTACAGCTTCGTTTTAACGTTCACGCCATTTGGTTTGCGGCGTTGGGAATTTTATTCATCATCGCGGGCTACGCTATGGCAATTCATCAAAAGAATCTTCATTTTAGTGACTAATACAGTTATAATAAACAAAAAACATCTATAGTGTTTAATTTGATACTGAGACACAAAGGAGATTTACAAAATGGCCGATGAGCAACAACGTCGCCACGACATGATTGCCGCAATTAACGAGACAATCGTTCGTGAGGGATTCGCAACACTTAAAATGGATCAGATTGCCAAAATCATGGGCGTCAGCCGTGGCAAGCTTTACCAGTACTACCCGTCAAAGGATGCTGTTATAGAAGCTGTCGTCGCGCGCTACCGCGATTTCATGAAGGCTCAAGCCATTAAACAATACAAAAAAGGGGCAGACATCTTGAATGCCTTCCCCCAAACATTTTTAAATGCTGTCACGCTCATTGGTTCTAATTCGAGTGCCTTTCGACAAGATTTAGCGCATTTTTACCCTGACATGTACTTGACGTTTAACACAGATTATCGCAAATGGTTAACTGGTTTAACAGCATTCTTATCTGCGGGCCAGCAAGCAAATGTGTTTAATTCCAATCTCAACCCAGCACTATTTGTCATTCAAACAGAGGCCACCGTTCCAGCGCTTATGGACATACAGACTTTAACAGAACGGCGACTCTTTATCGACGATGTGTTGCGCGACTATTTTAAGATGATTATTAGCGAAATTGTGATTCCAGAAAAGCAGGCCACCGTGGATCTTCATGATGTTGCTGAGCCACTGGATCACCTGATTGCTAAGTACCAACGCGCATTCGACTAATCAACTCTACGCTGGCTTAAACAAATAATCGGACCCGTTTGTCATTGCGTGACTTGATCTATTCAACATAAATTTAAGAATTAGCTCTAGCGAGACCTTCATATGGTGTGATATAAACGAAGTAATGTTTATCCGCACTTTGAGGAGGTTTTCTTTTTGCAACAACGAACTTTAAACAGTCGCTTAATTATGGCCATTTTCGCCACCGGACTCATGTCGTTTGCCGGCGTCGTGGTTGAAACAGCTATGAACATTACTTTTCCGGTGCTTATGCGTCAATTTCACATCAACACTGGGACAGTTCAGTGGCTTACTACAGGGTACCTACTCATTGTTGCGACATTTGTGCCCATCTCATCGTTTCTCAAACGCCGTTTCAAAACGCGCAATCTTTTCTTAACGGCTAATCTGCTTTTTATGAGTGGGCTAATCGTCGATAGTTTAGCACCATCCTTTAGCCTGCTATTACTGGGACGTTTGATTCAAGGTGTCGCAACGGGAATTGCACTGCCGTTGATGTTTAACATCATTTTAGAACAAGCACCGCTAGATAAGATTGGGCTCTTAATGGGTATTGGTACCCTTGTTACAGCTGTTGCACCAGCCTTAGGGCCTACATATGGCGGACTCATTGTCAGCAATCTTCAATGGCGCGACATTTTTATGTTTTTAATTCCGTTATTACTGATATCCCTCGTGATGGGGCTATTTACAATTCGACAAGTCAGTGAAACGTCAACAGCACACTTTGATATATTAAGCTGGGTACTGATTGCTGCCACTTTTGTCAGCTTGATTCTCGGGTTAAGCAACATGTCACACGTCACGACGAATCCCTGGCCAGTGATTATCGGTTTACTAATTGGACTGATCGCACTAATTGCATTTGCCTGGCGCTCAAACAAAATTGATCATCCCCTGATCAACCTGCACGTATTTAATCAACCAGTCTTTAGTTGGCATCTGCTCGCCTTTTTCCTGCTACAGATCACAGCATTAGGACTCTCTTTTCTATTGCCAAACTTCCTGCAACTCGTGAATGGCAAGAGTGCACTGGTCGCTGGGCTGGTCGTGCTTCCTGGTGCGGCCCTCGGTGCTCTGTTTGCTCCGCTGGGTGGCACCATTCTCGACCATTTTGGCCCAGCACGCCCAATCTTGGTCGGCGCAACTTGTCAATTTGTCGCCGTCTTTGCGATGGCACTGCTGACTGATCATCTTAGTGCAGGCATGATTTTATCGTGGTATCTGCTCTACATGTTTGGTACCGGATTGGCGTTTGGCAACATCATGACAACAGGCTTAAAATCACTTTCAGATCAGCAGCAAAGCGATGGTAACGCCGTTTATAATACGGTTCAACAATTCGCCGGTGCCGTTGGAACTGCCACAGTTTCCGCCGTAGTTGCATTGACCCAGTCGGGGGCCACACATACATTTACATTTCGGACACAACTTGGTACGCAACGCGGGTTTGCAGTGCTGGCAGGATTACTGCTGATTAACCTCTTTGTCTTAGCATACGGCTTACGGCTAAATTACAAACAAAATAATGACTAAAAACAGTTGCGATTTTTTCGCAACTGTTTTTAGCACTCTAGGATCAGAATCCCCAGCAGCATGAACAATGTAACTCAACGCTAATTATTATGTTCTTCATAGTCATAACCTTTTTAGCTACAGCGCTTTACATGTTGTTTTCTCAGAAATAAATAACGTGCTAAACTAAAAAAAGCCTTTGTCAAAAGAACGACAAGAAGGCCAAAAAAATTTAATTTATAAATCCTGTTTATGGCGTTTATTAGTCTCAATAAGCTCACCACACCGTAAATTCTAAACAAACTAAACTAAATGTCAAGGAAGAACAAATGACCATTAATTCCAACTCGC
>DMZB01000026.1 GCA_003482405.1 Lactobacillus sp.
GGTGCGGCCAGTGTAAACGATGTTTTTTTATCTTTTCAGTTGTCACCTTTAAAGCCCCCCATCGTATCGATAACGTTCTTCATCAGTTAGTTGAACCGTAAATTGAATATTACGGTCGCCACTAATGTTCGCGTTAACTTCACCTTGTCGTAACTTCGTTAGACTCTGTAATTCGGAATGCGTCGAGGACCCACCATAGGCCAGCCTCAACGATGGCAAATCAACGTCTGACGTTTGGAAATTGAAGATGATTTGCATCAGTCCGAAAATTTTTCGTACAGCGATAACATACGGATCTGTCGCTGATGAAGTGCCATCCAAAATAATGTCCTTAATCGTGGGTGCAATCATGTTGATTGCACACATATTTTTACGCATTTGTTCCATCATCTTGGCCAAAAACTCAACACCAAATGGAAACCTAGGTGTGATCACATTTTCAACTTCATCAAAATTGAGATAGTACCAGCGGATATCATCCGTCGTAATCTTTTTTTGACGTAATGCCTCACGGTAATACGTTCCGTTACGCACAATATCTTGGCTCATCAAAGACAGCACTTGGTAAAACTGAATGTTGAAGATGGCCTTACTGCCTTGCACAAGACCGCTGTAATCAAAATCAATGACCTGAGTGCTCGACAGTGCAGGCATCAACGTCGGTCCATCGAATAAATCACCGTGATCAACCAACAAAGTGCTAAATGCATTCACGATTCGATCCATTGACTGACTCTTATACTCTGGCAGTTGTGCATGGGCATTCGTAATTGCATTACGTTGTGCTTGTTTAATAAACGTTACAAATTCACTCAATGTCGGGTATTTTTCTGGACTAAGTTCTGCTATCGGCGGCACGTTCTGGTGCTTACGCGCATTTTTGATCCATAGCTCTTCATTGATGTAAAAGTCCGTAATCCACGTTTCCAAGGTCGTTAAATCATCATCAGTCGTTTTGTTATTCAAAAACTGCAGCACGTTTTTGAGCTTTTCAGTATTCGCATCAAAGGAACTGGCTTGATCCACGTAATCACCATTTTTGGAAGTTACGGTGGGAAACACTTGGAATAAGTTAATCTTGAATTTTGGAGAATCTAAGGGAATAACTATCCCTCCTTGCCCGATCGTTTGATCTTCATATTCGTGTGATAGATCAAAGTTTCGAATCCAGGCTCCGCGTGAAAAAACATCATCGTTAATCTTTTTCCCAAAACCAGATTTACCCATACCTGGGTTGCCCAACTCCAGAAAAAAAGAGCGCGTACGTTTACGATCTCGATAAAATGGATCCCACATAACTTCACCATTCGTCTTTGTATAGCCGAAATAGGTGCCCCGTGGATCATCGAGTTTTACATGATTAAATAGATAAGAGCCACCAAGTGCATATGCCGAAATTGGAATCCCATGATCAGAATTCGGCATTTTTTCTTCGCTCATCGGTGGCACGAACACTGACTGAAAATCGTAAAGCTGTTCTTCAGCGTAAGCCGACATACTAAATTCAGTGTGATCCTGTTTTACCTTAGCCACGCGTTTATGCAATTCATCCAATGTATTGGCATAAACGAACAGCCGCCAATAAGTCCGCTTCAGCACCTCACCATGACGCTTAACCATGTTCAGCAACGTCATCTGATCATTGACCGCACCGATCGCGTCCGAGTTATCCGACGCTTTCGCCTTACCTGAAACCCGTGTGGCTTGTTCACTCGTTGAGCGGTCCAACCATTTAACCACCTGATCATGGTTCTCCGTTCCAAGTGAAATCACACTGTACGTTGAGTCACCACTGACAAGTGGCACGCCCCAGAACATTTCTAGGCCATGTGGCGGATACTTCCAGATCCGCAAGCAGGTCACATATGTGTCGCCGATCTGAATGTAATCGGCATGTGGGATCACATTGCCTTGTGGTTGTGTTCTGGCAATAAATCCAAGATCATACCCCTTGGCCTCTAGTTCACTAATTTCTTTTTGCTTCAACGTCTTCACCTATCCCTTATCAATCCGCAATGCCGGATTGTTAATGCGTGTGACAATTTCTTCTTTTCGTTTACGAGAAATTGGCTCAAGAATCACAGCACCGCCACCCCAGCTTTTAGCGTTGCTAATCAAATCGGTTAGCTGCCGAGTCGTTTTCCCAAAGAAAAACATGATGTACTCCTGGTTAAACAGTTCCTGTTCAACCACATGCGTTTGCTCAATACGATCGGAAATAAACTGGATCCGCGTTGAGAGTTGCTTAGCAATCGCTGGATCATCAATTGAACGCAGCTCTTTGTTCAACTTGATGTATTGTCGCGTCCAGTACCCACGTTGTTGACTGGTATCAACAGGAAAAGGCGAAACAAATATTTTTGTTGCTTCAACATAGCGCCGCAAAAAATCCTGGTACTGACCAATAATCGCCACACTATCATCAGGTGGTAGCGAGCCAACATCCTGGCCTCGAACCGACATCATCTCTACGTAACCATCTGCATCGTCAGCTAAACGCAAATACGCATAGCGATCATGTGTTAGTCCTCGATAGCCAACGAGCTTGGTAATCACTTCTAAATTCAACGCATCAAAGCGGCTCGTCGTTTGTTTGCTTTTATGATGTCCAAAGTGCAACCCGCCACTACGTGTGTCGCTCGGTTGCTTAACTGTTCTAATCGGCATAGGTATCACGCTCCTCTTCAGCCGTTACACCCACGCCATTGCGTGCTGCATTATCAGGTAAGATGTGATCAAATTCGTAATAGCCAAACGACTGATAACCGTGATCAGGCCAGTTTGTCAGTAGCATCAGTAAGATCCGCCAATTTTCTCGTCCAGGATTAGTGCGAGGACGCATGATCAAGTAAATGCCTAAGATAAAAGCGCAAATATAAAAGAAGATTTTTTGAAGCATTTGACTGGTAGGAAACATGCTTTCGCCGATAAACATCGAGAGTCCAAACACTAGGGCAAAAACACCAATGTCAACCGCGTACAACACCCATATTTTCATCTGCGAACGTACCGTTCCTACCACGGGAAAATCTTGCATAAGAAAAAGCCTCCAATATCTGAATACTTGCTTCAGATACTAGAGACTTAAGGATTCTATTCAACTTTCGCCAAGTCACGCACGCGACAGGACCAACAGTAGGTTTGCTATCTGTGAAGTGATACAAACACTGACCGTTGTTCCTCCGCCTTTATGATGGACTGGCCGACCCCATCAGCCAGTTTCATTGGCTCAATTACATTATACAAAGTACCATTTTTCTTATATAGAAGGTACACTGGCGATTTTCCCTCACCCAAAAACAATGGACTCAAAGG
>DMZB01000277.1 GCA_003482405.1 Lactobacillus sp.
TCATGGCTGAGTAAATACTCAGGCGGCAGTCCCTTAAACTTCGCAGAATAAAGACCCGATTTGGAACGATAATCAGGAATTCCTGAAGCCGTGGACACACCAGCACCCGTCATAAACGTAATGTGTTGTGCTTGATCAAATAATGTTTGTAAATTTTCAGCCATAATAACCGCCTTTCAACAGTGCACAGTTAATCGCGAACAATATAACCAATGTGGTTAGCCTCAAGGAAATCCTTGACCGGCGTATCGTACACTTCTTTGAAATAGCTAGAACTGTCAGCGTCATTCTTTGGTGGCGTCAGCACAAACGCATTTTGCCGATCAGAGCGGTTCAAGGCGACATAGGCGCGCTCGCCATTTTGTTTATCAGTTAAATCCGAATGGAAAATTTCAAACATTTGTCGCATTTCCAACCGCAACTGTCGCTCACTCAGCACACTGGTGACCGTCGTGAAGGCGGTACTGTTTAAAGCTGGTAGGCCCCAATCAGTTAACTGTTCATCAAACGCTTTGTACAAGCGGACTAATGCCCGGCGGACTTCAAACGGTGTATTGATTTTTTTACTCATCATTACTGCGTACAATTTTTGAGCGGCCGGAAAGGTCATCGGAAAATTCGTTTTTAATTCTTGTTCATGTTTCGTAATGTCGTCGCCGTAGAAAACCAGTGCATCTAACAGAATTAGCAAACGTAACGCGTTTTGCGCATCATCTTCAGCACCCTTTTCAGGTTCAGCATCAATCGTGGCAAAAATTCCGTTATAGAATTCGTTGGCAACGTCATCATCAATCAAACCATGACCAGCTAATGCCGGAAAAATAACCACGTGATTGACAATGTTGAATAGCTGAGTGGACATCGCCATCAGCTGTTCATCCAGTTCATCATCCCCAAAGGTGAGGTTAAACTCAATTTGCGGGAATCCTTGTAACAACATCAGCAAATGACTCAATTCATGGGCAGCTGAATATTGCGGGGCCGTAATATCATCGACCCAGATCAGCAAACGGTCTTTAAGCACATGCTGCTCAACTTGATCGTCACGAACGTATCCTGAATGCTTATCGCCAAACTGGACCATGACGGTTCCTGGGAACAGTTCATTCACTTGATCCAGCAATGTTTGAACTGCTGGCTCTAATTTTATATCTGCCATGTTCACTCCTTAGTTTTGAATCCTGTTGTATGACTGATTTTGTGTGCTAATTTTACGGACTCACTATTCGTACTAACTGGTTAATAATCCTTCGTGGAGCCTGAGTTGAGCTGAGTTACAATTGCTTTCGCAAGGGTCGCCGATGGGTGGGCATGTGTCTTGAGTGCCGCCACAACGGTGGGTACCTGCGCAGGCGTCGCACCGGCCGCCACGGCCAAATTACGAAACTGTAGCTGCATATGGCCCTTTTGAATGCCTTCACTGACCAAGGCACGTAAGGCGGCCAAGTTTTGTGCCAAACCAAGGGCAACCACTAATTGATTCAATGTGGCAACATCCTGGATTTGGATGATCTGCTGGTTTATTTTTGCCAATGGCAAAGATGCTGTGGCACCACCGACAATGCCTAAATGCATGGGCATCGTCAATGAACCGACGAGCAGGTTGCCATTTAACTGCCAACGCGACAAGCCGCGATAATGGTCATCTTGTGCTGCATAGGCATGGGCACTCGCTTCTACTGCGCGCCAATCATTGCCGGTGGCCAAGACTACGGCATCGACACCATTCATGATGCCTTTATTATGAGTGACTGCCCGACTAACATCCAGCTGTGCGATTTGGCTGGCTGCCACGATCCGTTTAGCAACGGTCAACCCGGCCTCAGCATTTTGTTTAGCCAAGTTACCAACTGGCACGTTTACGGCAGCTGTCACCAACGATTGTTGCCCATCATTGGCTAAAATACTCATCACAGGGTGCTGTTCTAAAACGTCTTGCAAATGATGCCCCAACGCCTCTAACATGCCATTCATCATGTTGGCACCCATCGCTTCACCAGTGTCGACAAATAAGTCAACACTGACAAAGCCTTCACCTAGGGCACGCACCCGAAGCTTTCGCGCACCGCCTCCGTACTTCACAATGCTAGGATGCGCTTGATTCGCCAAGGCTAACAACGCCGACGCATTCGGTGTGACAAAACGGCTAATTTCCGCCATCGTGACCGTTTGAAAAACAATTTGACCCATCAACAGGTTGTTTTCAGTGCGGGTGACGATACCGTCTCCAGAAGCGGCCATCTTACCACCATAACTAGCGGCAGCAATGACTGACGGCTCCTCTGTTACCATTGGCACCAAATAATCGTGACCATTCATCCGAATTGTCGCGGCTAATCCTTCCGGTAAATCATAGCTTGTTAAGTAATTTTCTGTTAAAAGGGCGTCATCTTCACTGGCGTTATCTGACAGCTGTTGTCGTTGCATCGACGTTAATGCACCAATCTGATCGGCGACGGTCAAACGTTGTTGCCAAGTCAGTTCGCGAAAATGCGTCAGTTGTTCTTTTAAAGCCTTTGCTGAAAGCTCTTCTCTTGCCGTCATACTCTTATCCCTTATAACGTGGATGCTTGCTGACATATTCTGAAACGATGCCCTCACGAACACCACTTTCGGAAAAAATAACACGGTCCGAATCTAACAATTGTAGCAACTCAACCAGCGGCAACATGCCGCCCACAATGATATCGGCACGGTCGTATTCCAACCCATCAACTGCTTGACGTTGCTTATTAGTCTTTGAAATTAGACGGTCAAACGTGTTAAAGACCGTTTCTGTCTTCAAGCGATAACCGTGAATGTCTTCAACACGTGCCATCTTTTGTGCCTTGCGGTTGATCCGCGCCAATGTCCGGTTTGCACCGCCGAGTAACACGATTGGCAAATGCATGGCATCATTTAGCCACCAAACATCCTGCAGACGTTTGCGCACAAAAACCTGACCGGAAAACAAATGACCCGCGGTAATAACATCACCAAAGTGAAATTGTTCTGATAAATTCACCGCTCCAAATGGCACACTAATTAAATTTTTGGCACGTCGTTTTGCCACATGAATCAATTCACAGCTCGCCCCACCTGTGTCTAAAATCAAACAATCATCGAGCGGCAATGCATTGATTGCACCCAAAAAGTCGTAGTAAGCCTCGTCATCGCCAGATAACACCTGCAAATCTAGGCCAACCTCTTGCTTGACACGCTGTAAGAAGTCCTTTTGGTTAACCGCCTGACGGACAGCCGCCGTTGTAATTGCACGTACAGTTAAATTGGGCAGGTTCTCATAAACTTTTTTGAAGTTAACTAGCGCTGCAATCGTGCGGTCCATGGCAACTTTGGTCAACCGCTTTTCAGCGCCCATGCCTTCTGAAATTCGTGTATCTTCCTTGATTCGACGTACTTCTTTAAACGTGCCGTCATTCTCAATTTGAGTGACACCCATTCGGACAGAATTAGAACCCAAATCAACAATCGCTAAATTTTCCATCCACGTTTACCTCGTTCTTTATCAAACTTGTTGTTCTTATTATACGAGCCAAAACGATAGCTGACTAGCGTTGTGTAAAGTAGTTGATGCCCATCGCATCGCGGACTTCCCGCAGTGTCTGATTAGCGACCTCATTAGCATGGGCGGAACCTTCTTCAAGCACCTTGTACACGTAATCCATGTTGCTGGCATAATCTGCGCGGCGTTGACGAATCGGAGCCAACGTTGCTTCCAGTACCTCATTAAGATACCGTTTGATTTTGACGTCACCAAGGCCACCAGCTTGATACTGAGCCTTCAATTCGGCAACATGAGCTTTATCCGGATCAAAGATATCGAGGTAAGTAAAGACGGTATTACCCTCCACATGACCTGGATCACTGACTTTAATGTGTTCAGGATCCGTATACATAGACATCACTTTTTTGCTAACAGTATCCGCATCATCAGATAGGTAAATCGCGTTGCCTAATGATTTGCTCATCTTCGCATTGCCATCCAGACCAGGAATGCGCCCTTCACCCTTTGGCGGGAAAACACCTTCTGGTTCAACTAAAATATCCTTGTTGTAAGCACTGTTAAACGAACGCACGATTTCACGGGCCTGTTCCAGCATTGGCTCCTGGTCATCACCAACTGGCACCGCCGTGGCCTTAAATGCCGTGATGTCGGCAGTCTGGCTCACCGGATAAGTTAAGAAACCAGCCGGAATGCTTTGTCCAAAACCCTTTTGACTAATTTCGGACTTTACCGTTGGGTTGCGTTCCAAACGTGCCAGGGTGACCAAGTTCAGGTAAATCATCGTTAATTCATTCAAGGCCGGAATTTGTGATTGAACGAGAATCGTTGATTTTTTGGGATCGATGCCCACAGCCAAATAGTCCAGTGTAACTTCTGTCAAACTCTTGCGAATCTTTTCAGGATCACGCGCATTGTCTGTTAAGGCCTGCATATCCGCAATCATGATAAA
>DMZB01000267.1 GCA_003482405.1 Lactobacillus sp.
AGATTTTTTTGGTATAATGAGTGTAAATTTAGCAAAGGACTGGTTTGTCGTGGCTAGTAATTCAGATTCAATTTATAACGTCATGTTCTACATCGCCCACCATCCGGCGGAGATCAGCTTCACAACTCCGGAATACACCAACGTGGTGCGGATGGGCATTCCCGACCGGATCAAAGTCGCGAACCCGGAAATCTACTTCCCGGACAATAAGCTGCTCGTCAACCGTTTCCAAGACGACTTTGTGGCAAAGAACGGTAACCTCTTAGACTTTTTCTTCGATTACACGGAAAAGAAGGTCCCGAACTACCACGAAGTCTGGGTGTCGAGCGCCCACCTGCCGAGTAAACAAACCTATTTTTTGGAACTTTCATTTGAATAAAGAGAGTGGGCGTCCAGGCGCTTTTGCTTGTGAGCATTAACGTGAGTTGCGAAATTATTCCTGGGTTTGGAATAGTTTTGCAACTCGGGTTAAGCGGAGCAAGCGGCCTGGATGCCCACGTTTCGGCACCACTGCCAAGAACGCTGGCGATTATTCCCGGGGTTGGAATAGTCGCCGTTCTCGGGTTAAGCGCAACCAGCAGCCTGGGATGCCCACGTTTCGACACCAAAGCTAAAATTCAAAAATCAGTTTTCTCAAACACACCTGAGAAGACTGATTTTTTTGGTTGTGTTAAAAAAAAACGCGTCCCCAGGCTAGGGACGCGTTTCAATTAAGCTTATTTAGTCATAAAGATGTACAGGTTGCTACTGGAGACCCCGATAGTGAAGCGCACGTTTTTAGACGTGATCGGATCGATGGTCGTCGTGCTCCCGTTGTTACTCTTAGTTTCCTTCTTGAACTGCTTCATCACCGTCTTGGCATTCGCCCCGGTGGTGGTGGTTAACAGCGCAAAGGACGTCCCAAAGTTCTTTTGACGGGTCTTATCCTTGAAGGCCTTGGTTGGCACAATCATCGCGACACCCATGACGTCACCCTTTTGAACGTTCATTCGAATCTTGAAGTCCTTGGTGGTCACAACGTTGGTTAGGCCGTTGCTAGGCGTCTTGGTTGGTAATAATTGGTCCTTGACCTGCTTTTTGGCGGTCTTCATGGCCGCGGCCACTCGCTTTTGGCTGGTTTGCAAACTGGCAGCTGCGGTCTTTAACTTCGCCGCGGCGGCTTGTTGAGCTTGTAGGTCTGCGCACCGGTTGCCGCGGCACTACCGCCCGCTTTGATCTGGGCTTGCGCCTGTTTGACCTTGGCCTGAATGGTGGCCTGCTGCTTTTTAAGCGCCGCCCCCTGAGCCTGTAACTTCTTAGCAGCGGCTTGGTCGGTTTTGCTCAACTTCGACCCGATCAGGGCGTTATTGTACGTCGTGACCATCTTTTGGTAACTAGTCAGACGCTTACTCCCCTGAACGTGCACGGTTTTCGTGTCACTACCGGCCTTAATTTTGACCGTCTGGCGGGTCGTCTTCGTGGGAACTTGAATCACAAACGTGTGATTATCGACGTTGGCCGTTTTAGCCTTCGCACCGTCTAATTGATAACTGACCGTTTTGGTATTCGCATTCCCCTTAACGGCCGCAACCAGTCCGTTACGTTTATACGTTGTTTTCGTCGTTGATAAGGTCGTTGCGCCGCAGCCCGCTAGCACTAAGCTGAGCAGACCGACACCCGCAGCCACCATGGCTGTTTTCCGATACAAATGACACCCCTCCTTTAGTCTAAATTAATGTTGCCAGAAAATTGACTGTTGTATAGGTCCGCGTAGAACCCGTTTTGCGCCATTAACTGCTCGTGCGTCCCGGTTTCAACCACCGATCCGTGATTCATCACGATGATGTTATCAGCACCCTGAATCGTGGACAAACGGTGCGCCACCACGAAACTCGTCCGGTTCTTTAAGAGCCGTTCCATCGCGTGTTGAATGTGCACTTCGGTCCGGGTATCCACGGAACTCGTCGCTTCATCCAAAATCAGGATTTCCGGATCAGCCACGAAGGCCCGGGCAATCGTTAATAACTGCCGTTGCCCTTGGGAAATGTTGGACGCTTCTTCGTTCAGGATCGTGTTGTACCCGTCCGGTAATTTACGGACGAAATCGTCGACGTGGGCCGCTTTAGCCGCCGTGTAGATTTCATCTTCGGTGGCGTCTTCACGCCCATACTTCAAGTTATCGTAAATCGTCCCGGTGAATAACCAGGTATCTTGAAGCACCATCGCAAAGTGTGAACGCAGATCCTCGCGCTTCAAATCACGCGTATCGGTTCCGTTCAACCGAATCGAACCGCCCTTGATGTCGTAGAAACGTTCCAACAAGTTAATGATGGTCGTTTTCCCAGCACCAGTTGGTCCAACAATCGCGACCTGCTGCCCACGCTTCACGTCTAAGTTATAATCCTTCATTAGTAGCGCGTCATCGGTGTAGCCGAATTGAACGTGTTGCAAACTGATCAGATTATCGGAATCCGTTTCGGCGGGTAATTCGGACTTGGTTTGTTTCATTTCTTCTTCGTCCAGCACTTCAAAGACCCGTTCAGCGGAAGCCACCGTTGACTGAATGGTGTTCAGTAGGTTGGCCATTTGCGAGATTGGTTGTGAGAACTGTTGCGTGTATTGTAAGAACGCTTGAATGTTCCCTAAGGAAACCTTCCCGTTCGCCACGTCGATCCCACCAATGATGGCGACAAAGACGTAACCAATGTTGTTCAAGAACATCATTAACGGCATGATGATCCCGGAAATGAATTGCGCCTTCCAAGCTGCCTTGTAGTAAGTCTCGTTTTGCGTTTCAAAGTCCTTAATGGCGTCGTCTTCCTTGTTGAAGCTCTTGACCACTTCATGGCCCGAATAATTTTCTTCAACTTGGTTGTTGATCAACCCAAGGCTCTTTTGCTGTTGCCCGAAGTAACGTTGCGATTTCGGCGCAACAATACCGACAACGACCAAACTCAATGGAATGGTAACCAACGCAATCAATGTCAATTGCCAACTAATTGTTAGCATCATCCATAAAGTTCCGATAAACGTGACCAAACTTGTGATTGCCTGAGTCAAACTTTGTTGCAACGTGCTGGCGATATTATCCATATCGTTGACGGCACGGCTCATGATATCCCCGTTGTTATGGGTATCGTAATACTTGATTGGTACCAGACGCATCTTGCCCTTAAACTCCCGACGCAACTTGTACACTGTCCGTTGAGAAATCCGGGTCATGATGTACTGCTGCAAGAAGTTAAATAGAGCTGAGGCAAGGTACATCACCAGCACAACCACAATAATTTGAAAGACTTTTTCAAAGTTGATTGGGTAGTGACTCATTGGGATGCCGGCCTTTTGGTGTGCCACCCCAGTCATGATGCCCTTATAAATTTCCGTTGTTGCGCGGCCTAAAATCTTGGGCGTCCGAATCTGGAAAACAACCGCCGTGATGGCGAAAACGAGCACCATGATCATGCCAAACCAGCGATCCGACATGTAGCGCATTAACCGCATAAACGTACCGAAGAAGTTGTTCGGCTTTTCAACCAAACCTGGGCCTGATCCCGGGCCGTGCCCGTGACCGCCAGTTGGCCGTGGTGTCTGAGTCTTTTTTGCATTATCACTCATTACAGACCCGCCTCCCCTTCGCGCAATTGAGACCGCATAATTTCTTGATAAACCTTGTTGCTTTGTTTCAATTCTGCATGAGTACCTTTTCCGACCAGTTTCCCATTATCAAGCACGAGAATCAGGTCAGCATCGGCAACCGTAGCGATTCGCTGTGCCACAATCACGACAATACTCTGTTGAATGCGTTTGTCCTGGCGCAATTGACCCCGCAGTTTGGCGTCGGTCTTAAAGTCCAGCGCTGAGAAAGAGTCATCAAACACATACATGCTAGCGTCCTTGACGAGGGCACGTGCAATGGCTAAACGTTGACGCTGACCACCTGAAAAGTTTGACCCGCCTTGTTCGACGTGTGCGTCCAAACCACCTTCTTCTTTCACGAAGTCAGTGGATTGGGCAATCTCTAAGGCCGCCCAAATTTCATCATCAGTCGCGTCGTCCTTACCAAACTTCATGTTGTCGCGAATTGTCCCTGTAAATAGGGTCGCTTTTTGTGGCACCATCGCAACTTCACTGTGCAAAGTTTTCACATTCTGTTGGCGAACATCGATGCCGTTCACGTCAACGCTGCCTTCAGCAACATCAAAGAAACGGGGGATCAAGTTAACCAGCGTCGTTTTACCTGAGCCGGTTCCACCGATGATGGCCACCGTTTGGCCAGCCTTGGCACTAAAATCAATCCCACTCAAGGCCGGCTGTTCAGCATGACGGTATCGAAATTCAACATTGTCAAACGCCAATTGTTTGGCTGCATCTGTTGCTGGTGTCTCAGGCTTTTCTGGATCCTTAATGCTTGAATCTAGCGACAGTACTTCCTGAATCCGCGTTGCTGAAGCAGCGGCACGTGGCAGAAAGGCCATGACCATCGCTAACATCATGAAACTCATCAGCACTTGCATCGCATAAGTCATGAACGCAATCATGTTCCCAACCTGCATGGTCTGAGAACTGATCAGCTTGCCACCAAACCAGACAATGGCGACGTTGGTAGCACTCATCACCAGCGTCATCACTGGATAAGCAAACGCGACGATCGTGTTAACTTTGATTGAATTGTCAGTATAATCCTGGTTAGCTTCCTCGAAACGGTCCTGTTCAAACTTGTCCTGACGGAATGCTCGAATAACCCGCACACCAGTCAAACCCTCACGGAAAACCAGGTTCAAACGGTCTGTTTTCGTTTGCATTGCCCGGAACCGAGGAATGGCCAAACCCATAATCAAACCGATACAAATCAGTAAGACGGGAATCGCCACCACGAAGATCCATGACAGTTGGTGACTCTTGTTGTAAGCCAAGAAACTTGCACCAACCAACATAATTGGCGCCATGATCATCATCCGTAACGCCATCATGGTCACGTTTTGAATCTGAACAACATCGTTTGTCGTTCTTGTGATCAATGAAGATGTTTCTACCTTATTAAACTCATCATTGGCAAAGTTCATGACCTTACCATAGATGTCACTACGTAAATTTTGCCCTAACTTCTGCGACGAACGGGCCGCAAGCAAAACGTTCATCACCGCAGCCGCCACAGACAGCAGCGAATAACCGATCATTTCAAAACCGATTTTCCATATGTAACTAATGTCACCCTTTGCCACCCCATTATTAACGATATCTGACGTCAAACTGGGTAAGTTCAGATTGGCAACAACCTGAATAATCATAAAGAACACGGCACCGAGTACCGCCCAATATGAAATTCGGCCCTTTGCTATTTTTAGCATGTGGCACGTTCCTCCTCGTTCATAAACCAACATGATGCAGCATTAATACAACAGAAACCTAGCTATTATACGCCCTAATTGGTGAAATTTGATAACTTAATTTACTGAATAACACTGTAAATTAAGGCATTTTTATCAATTGGTTAAAATGCCGCCGTTTCGTATCTTATCTGCAGTTTTCCAATGGAAACAAAGTGAGTATAGCACTAAATGTTTCTAGTGGAAACTGTTTTGCTCATATGTGCTGTACGTGTTGATTTGAAATGTGCAAATATTACTATTTGTGTTTAAGTAATATTTTCCACTATTATAGTGTTTGACATAGTAATTACAAGTACTTTTTGAAAAATTAATAGACACAACTTTGCACTATTTCCGTTGCGCTGACCCGAGACGCCGTTCTCCGGGACCGATCTCAGCCAGTAAACCACTGTCTTCAATCTTGATTCTGAGCCAGAAAATGCCTGTCTCAGAAGTCATCCCGTCACACTAAAAGGGCTCAAAACGCCCGCTAAGTGTGAATTTCACAGAACTCTGTCTCGAGTCCGCTCCACTCGGGAACACATTGGTGCCACTATTGAGATTTACAATCGTCGAAATGACATGGGATTGAGTCGCCAGTTTGCTTAAAAATCCGGTGTTTCTAAAAGAGTGATTACTCAAATTAAACAAGGCAACCTGAATTTCAGTGAAGAAAGCATGAGAACTATGAAGTAGGTTCTACGGAGTCTCGGCAAAGAACCCAGACCGTCATCTATTGAACAAAAAAATTAAAAAAATCTGACATCTTCACGCACATTTAACAATGGAGTACGTATGTTAAGGCAGTACCCGAATTCTCAGGGACACTGCCTTTTATGTTTCATCATTTTAATTAAGCAGTCGCAAAACCGTTTAGCGACGGGCGTTTTAAGACGAGATAAAGGAGTTGAACGCTAGTGATTCACATGCTACGATACAAATGAAAAATCCGGTGCAGTTTGAACGCTCACTAGAATTTCAAGCATTTCTAGATTCACTTATGGTTAGAGACAAAATACGGTTGCTGGCAAGAATAAATCAAATTGAAGTTTCGGGTATGCAAGTTGCCATTTCAAAAAAATGGGTCAAAAAAATCGAAAGCAATTTGTTTGAAATCCGTTCACAAGTCGGATCGAATATACAACGCGCACTTTATTTTCATAACATTGGCAATCAGTACTTAATCCTCACTGGTTTTACGAAGAAAACTCAAAAAACACCTCGGCACGAAATTCAACGTGCCAAGCAGGTTCGTAATAAATACGAAAAAGGAGGTTTTTAGTATGGAACTAAAATCAATCGATGAAGTCATTGCTGAAGAACTAAAAGATCCGGAAAAGAGAAGATTATACGAAGAGGCCCAGCGACAAGATGGCGCCGCTATCGAGATTTACGATCGGCGAAATGACCTGGGATTGAGTCGTCGTCAGCTTGCTAAAAAATCTGGCGTTTCAAAAAAAGTGATTACCAAAATTGAACAAGGTGACATGGATTTTAGTGACGAAAGCATGCAAATTATGAAGCAGGTTCTACGAAGTCTCGGAAAGGAAAACGATTCGTCACTCGCCTATCAAAAATAGTTCTTAGTATTAACTATTAATGAATTGCGTCTGTTAGTTTAATGCTTCTTTATCGGGAGAATGGTGATGGATAATTACTACCATGAGGCTGAACCAACAAGGTTTAGACATTTATTAATCAATAGTTGAAGCATTGAAGATATATCAGAATTCCCGATGAGAACAAATTGACTAGCCAGCAAAGAGCAGAAATAAAGAAATTGATGACTTCTCCTACATGTACTCGAAGAACTGGAGGCTCAGATACAAAAATGCGGTCTCGAAAGCACTATCACATACAATCATGACCAAATCATGGAATAGTTTGAAAATAGCATTCTGGATTGCTGGACCTATGCTTATTAGGCTTCACATGAGCAGATGTGTTAGAAGGATAAATAATCGCCTTGTGACTAGTTGTCTTAAAGCAAAGTGGCCCATTAAACACACACATAATGTGTTTAGTGGGCCACTTTTATTTTGATTGTTATTTATCAACTTCCCTTTTTACCATTAGAATTTCCGGTTTTTCTTGCGTGATTTCCAATAGTCTCAAGCTTGCACCAGATGACCATTGGCTGCCAGCTTTCCAGCGCTCAACCATTGTTGAAGAAATGTTCAACAACTGGGCGAAACTGTCCTCGCATATTTACTCTTTCAAGTTAATCAATACCTACACGTTTGAAAATCGTGTCAACATAGCGCAAGTGCCGGTTCACATCAAAGACAGCGGTGATTTCATCAGTCGTCAGATAATGTGTCACAAACTCACTGGTGGTTACAAGTTCTTCAAATGTTTGTGGCGTTGTCATCGCCTGTTGTGCTAATTGCTGAACATGATCGTAGGCTGTTTCCCGGCTGATATCTTTGTCGATAAGTGCCAGCAACAGTTGTTGACTGAAAACTAGACCACCACTCGATTCGATGTTGTGACGCATCTGATCTTCATTGACCACTAAATTAGCCATTATGCGGTTAAAGCGATGCAGCATATAATCGAGCAATTCTGTCGTATCTGGCAGAATGATGCGTTCCGCCGATGAATGCGAAATATCGCGTTCATGCCACAGTGAAACATCCTCATACGCCGTAATCATATGACCACGAATCACGCGTGCCAGTCCGGTAATGTTCTCCGAACCAATCGGGTTATGCTTGTGCGGCATTGCTGAAGAGCCCTTCTGACCAACCGAAAATGGCTCGGCCACTTCGCCAATCTCCGTCCGCTGTAAACCGCGAATTTCTGTCGCAAAGTTCTCAAGACTCGTGGCAATTAAAGCAAGCACACTCAAATAGTGGGCATGCAAATCACGCGGCAGGACCTGGCTGGTCACTGGTTGTGGCCGTAATCCGAGTTGATCACAAACATCTTGTTCAATCTGTGGGGGAATATTGGCAAACGTTCCCACTGCACCGCTCAGTTCACCCACGGCCATTTCATCCGTGACGACTTGCAGGCGAGTAATATTGCGCTGTGTTTCATCTACCCACCGTGCCAGTTTGACCCCAAACGACATCGGCTCGGCCTGAATCCCGTGCGTCCGTCCCATCATAACGGTGTGCCGGTATTTTTTTGCCTGACCAATTAAGGTTTCACGCAGTTGCTGCAAATCTGCCATCAGTAGAACGTTTGAAGCCTTGAGTTGTAGTGCTTGCGCGGTATCAACAACATCATTACTCGTCAGGCCATAGTGCACCCACTTGCGCTCATCCCCCAGTGATTCAGACAACATTCGGGTAAATGCCACCACGTCATGGTGCGTTTCGGTTTCAATTTCGTGCATTCGGTCGACGTTAATCACAGCATGTTCACGTAAAGCATCCACATCAGCCTGTGGAATCTTACCCAGGTTTGCCCACGCCTGACACGCAGCCACCTCGACTTTTAGCCATTGTTGCAGCTTATTTTCCTGTGACCAAATTTGACCCATTTCTGGTCGCACGTAGCGATCAATCATGCCATTGCCTCAACTTTCGTATCCGATTCCCAAACATTTTGGAGCACCATCGTCTGCGTCCGATCTGGTCCAACCGAAAGTGTCGCCAGTGGTAAACCGGTTAATGACATGACACGTTCTACATAACGACGTGCGTTTTTGGGAAGTTCATCAACCGTTTTACAGTGAGTAATATCTTCCGTCCAACCTGACAATGTTTCATACACAGGTTTGCAGCGCAAAAGTGCTTCACGACCGGCTGGATAACGGTCGATCATTTCGCCATCCAATTCATAAGCTGTACAAATTTTTAATTCTTTCAAACCTGTTAGCACATCTAAACAGTTCAGGGCTAAGTAGCTCAGACCAGAAACACGTTTGGCATGCCGCAAAACAACAGTATCAAGCCAGCCAATCCGACGTGGACGTTTGGTCACGGTGCCGTATTCATGACCGACTTCACGAATGTGGTCACCTGTTTGATCGTGTAATTCAGTTGGAAATGGCCCATCACCGACTCGTGAAGTGTACGCTTTTGCCGCGCCAATGACAGACGTGATCCGCGTTGGCCCAATTCCACCACCGATAGTCACGCCACCAGCAACAGGATTTGATGAAGTCACGTAAGGATACGTGCCGTGGTCGATATCGAGCATAACACCTTGTGCACCTTCAAATAACAAATGTTCATCTTTAGCCAGGGCGTCATCGAGTACTTTTGACGTGTCCGTGACGTACTTTTTCAGTTGCTCTGCATACCCTTGATATTCTTTCAACAACGGTTCAAACGCAATTGGATCCGCACCATACAATTTGGCCAGCAACTCGTTTTTTGCTACAACATTACGAGCTAAAAGTTCTTTAAATGTCTCTGGTTCCAGCAAATCAGCCACGCGAATACCGATTCGTGATGCTTTGTCCATGTATGCGGGTCCAATGCCCTTATTCGTGGTACCAATTTTGCTCCCTTTTTTGCTGGCTTCTTCTAAGCGATCCTGCAAAATGTGATACGGAAAAATCAGGTGCGCCCGATCTGAAATTCTTAAGTTGTCGGTACTAATGCCGCGTTCGTGAAGGTAATCAATTTCGGCTAACAGTGTCTTTGGGTTCAGCACAACGCCGTTTCCAATCAAACACAACTTATCACTTTCAAAAATACCTGAAGGTAACAGTTGGAGCTGATACTTTTCGCCATTAAACGTAATCGTGTGACCGGCGTTGTCGCCACCTTGATAACGGGAGATCACATCTGCCTGCTGACTCACAAAGTCAGTTATTTTCCCCTTACCTTCGTCGCCCCATTGACTGCCTACAATCACTACTGCTGTCATTATGTCACCTCATGTTTTATTTGTCGAACAACATAATGAAGTTTAACAGTTAAAGTTCGGATAATCAACCAAAACTATATAATTCGATTATAATTATTTTTATTGTTCTCGTTTTAGTCATTTTTAATTTGACAGTTAGTATTAAAACGGTTATTGTATCTCGTGTTGGCGAACTTTAATCAATAAATTGCAGAAAGAGGTTTTCACCTTCATGGAAATATTTGATTATGAAGACGTACAGCTAATCCCAAATAAATGTCTGATAGAAAGCCGGTCTCAAGCCGACCCAACAATCATGTTTGGCGGGCATCACTTCAAGCTTCCTGTGGTTCCAGCAAACATGGCGACGGTCATCGACGAGAACTTGGCCACATGGATGGCAGAACACGATTATTTCTACATTATGCATCGCTTTGAACCAGAGACAAGATTGCCCTTTGTTCGGAAAATGGCGAAAAAGGGACTGATTAGTTCCATTAGTGTTGGCGTAAAGCCGAACGAAAAACAGTTTATCGATGATTTAACTAGCGAAAAGCTAGCACCGGATTACATCACCATTGATGTCGCACATGGTCATGCCAATAGCGTTATTGAGATGATCCACTATATCAAGACGCGCTTACCCAAAACGTTCGTCATCGCTGGAAACGTGGCTACTCCAGACGCCGTGCGTGAGTTGGAAGACGCCGGAGCAGATGCGACCAAGGTCGGTGTGGGGCCGGGCAAGGTCTGCATCACTAAACTCAAGACTGGTTTTGGTACTGGTGGTTGGCAGCTCGCCGCTGTGCGCTGGTGTGCCAAGGCCGCGCGCAAACCGATTATTGCAGACGGTGGCATTCGTCATAATGGTGATATTGCCAAGTCAATTCGTTTCGGTGCCAGTATGGTCATGATCGGTTCACTATTTGCCGGTCACCGCCAGTCTCCGGGCAATGACATCATGATCGATCACCGCCATTTCAAACAATACTATGGTTCTGCTTCAGAAAATCAAAAGGGCGGACGTAAAAACATCGAGGGCAAGGATATTCTTGTGGCCTACCGCGGCGAAATCAGTGATACGTTGACTGAAATGACCGAGGATCTTCAATCGGCAATTTCTTACGCCGGCGGGAGTGATCTCACTGCCCTTAGAACGGTTGATTATGTCTTAGTACGTAATACCATTACGAATGGTGATTAATTAAACGCAAAAAGTGGCGTTGCCAGTTCTGAATCTAGTCAGAGTTGGCAACGCCATTTTTATGCGTGCAATTATATTTAGTGATTATTTTTTCGGTTTTGCTGCAGTCGTTTGATTTTCTGCATCGGTCACTGTTTGTTCACTTACCGTATTGCTCTTATCATCCGTGCGTTCAGGATGAAGCATGAGATTTAAAATCACAGCTGAGAAACTAGCAATCACGATCCCGTTACTCATAATCAATTGAGCAGTTTTCGGAAGATCCTGGAAAATTGCCGGTTGGACCGTGACGCCTAATCCCAGGCCAACGGAGACAGCGGCGACCAGAATATTCTTGTTGTTATGAAAATCAACTTGTCCCAACATCCGCACGCCTTGCATCGCCACCATCCCAAACATGACGACCATAGCACCACCAATCACGGGTGCTGGAATAATCGTTGCCAGTGCACCGATTTTCGGTAACAACCCCAGTGTCATTAGGAACCCTGCTGCGTAAAAAACAGGTTTACGACTCTTGATACCAGACAACTGCACTAATCCAACGTTTTGTGAAAATGTCGTGTAAGGAAAAGTATTGAACAAGCCACCAAGTGTCACAGCTAATGCTTCAGCGCGATACCCCTTTTTTAAGTCCGTTTCAGAAATCGGCTTATTCATAATGTCGCCAAGGGCGAAGAAAACACCAGTCGATTCAACCATCGAGACTAAAGAAATTAGAATCATCGTTAAAATCGAGGACACTTCAAAACGAGGAACTCCAAAGTAAAACGGTTGTGGAAAATGAAACCAACTGGCTTGTAAGACCGGCTTTAACGAAACCATGCCAAACGCACCGGCAGTTAGTGTACCGACTAGTAAACCAATCAACACCGCAATCTGACGAATGAAGCCTCGACCCCAGACGTTTGCCGCGATAATGATAGCGACAGTTAGAAAGCCAACGCCAAGATTTAGCGGTGAACCGAACGTTTTAGCCGAGGCATCCCCGCCACCAAGATTTAAAAATGCAATTGGAATCAGTGTCAGACCGATCACCGTGATAACAACACCAGTAACTAGCGGCGGAAATAGCTTTCGCAGTTTGGCAAACACACCGGCAATCAAGAACACAAAGATGCCGGCCGCGATAATCGCGCCATACATTGTGCCGATCGAAAAATGTTGACCAATCAGAATCAAAGGAGCCACGGCCTGTACCGCACAGCCAAGAACCACAGGTAAACCGATACCGAAGAAACGATTCGTTAACAATTGCAGCAACGTGGCCAACCCACTCATGAAAATATCAATTGAAACTAGGTAAGTCATTTGGATAGCGTTAAAGTGCAGAGCACCGCCAATCAGTAATGGGACCAATACCGCCCCTGAATACATCGCTAACAAGTGCTGCAGGCCCAGCATTGCTGCTTTCGATTCGCGAGCCGTCGTTGGTTTAGCGGACATTAGCTTGTTCCTCCTCATGACTGAAAACAACGTGACCATTTTCAAAACTGGCAATACTGGCCAATGCGAGTAACGGGATATGCTTTTCCACGATAAACTGATGACCGCGCTGGAATCGTTTTTCAATGACCACACCAACGCCGCCAACCGTAGCATCGGCAGCCCCACAGATTTCCAGCAAACCATTAACTGCCTGCCCGTTAGCCAGAAAGTCATCGATGATAAGCACCTTATCTTCGGCTGACAAAAATGGCTTCGAAATCGATATGGTATTTTCGACCTGTTTTGTAAATGAATAAACCGTCGCCGTAAACAGATTATCGGTTAGCGTCAGACTCTTGTGTTTGCGAGCAAAAACCATCGGCACGCCAAGTGACAAGCTAGCCATCAATGCTGGCGCAATCCCTGACGATTCCACTGTCAAGACTTTGGTGATCCCCATGTCAGCAAAGTAACGAGCGAATTCATCACCCATCGCCTGCATTAATTCTGGGTCCACCTGATGATTTAGAAAACTATCCACCTTTAAAATATCTTTGCCGAGTATGCGACCCTCGGTGTCAATGCGTTCTTCAAGACGTTTGATAAACTTGTCCTCCATTTTCTGGTACGAAAAAAGCTTCCCTTGCGGATATCGCAAAAGAAGCCGAAAATGCATTGACTAATTTTGCTTATAGTCCGGAGTTTAAGGCTCTGGGTAGAGACAACCATCCATATCATGGTTTTATATAAGCTTTGTTCGAGTGCTGATTAACTTGTTTCATAGAGTATCACAGGATTGAAAATCGTGCAATCACTGATTGCCGAGTGGGACATGCATCAACTACAATAAAATTAACTTCGAAAGGTCGTGGCACCAATGAACGAAACCGACTTACGGGTCGTCAAAACAGTCCGGTTGATTGACCAAACATTAATTAATTTATTGAAACGTGAATCGTTTGAGCAAATTACTGTCCAACAAATTTGCCAACAGGCTCAAATCGGTCGTTCTACCTTTTATCATCATTACGTCGATAAGTTTGCTCTGCTTGAGCATGTGAACCATCGTTATGCAGAGCAGTTTCGGACGATAATGACGAAACGGATTGCCACTGTCGAACAGTCGACTTCACTCATCGAATTGGTGACCGACCTTCTGCCGGATCGAATTGAACTGATGCTACTCCTAAATGTGCATACAGGGAGCCTCAGTTTGGACAGTGATTTTAGACAGATTATCGCAGACAGTCTGGCCGGTTTTCTCCAAGAGCGCTTCACAACCACATTACCCGTCACTTATTTGCAGGAACTATATGTCGCAAATGCTATGACTTACATCACTTGGTCACTCGCACACGGACTTAATAATGATGTTGCCCACTTTATGAATAGAGCGTTTATCAATATTGCCAATCAAATCCAGCGAACTACTGATTGATTAATCGCTTAGTGTAATGACATGCGGCATCACCTTAGTATCGTGATTAGCCAAGGCTTCGACAACGTTAGGCTTGGCTGCTTCTTGCTTGATCCATGCCAACGATTCAATGGCAGCCTTGCGATCTACCACAATTCCAGGGGTAACCATCTTTTCCCATGATTCTTGGGCATAACCGACATCTGCCGCCAAAACGACCTCTTGACCATCCTTACCCGTAACGATTGTAGCTGACAACCCTGCACTGTGTCCTGGCGTTGCCACAAACTGAACGCTACCATCACCGAATAGGTCAAACGACTGATGGAATGGTCCCAGCTGGGAGTGCTCATAATCAAATGTCTGCACATTAACACCGTCCCACATCTTACTGATATAGCGCATCTTGTCATGCTGGGCAGCCTGCCATTCTGGTTCACTCGTGAGAATGTGCTTGGCGTCTTTAACCAGCTTCAAACCGCTCGCATGATCACTGTGCAAATGACTGAGCATCAAATAATCAATATCACTCGGTTGATAACCTAACGTTGCTAATTGCTCACGTACTGACCAACCGGCGGGTAGATATGCTTTGTTAATTTTTACTTGCGGTCCTAATTCGCGCCACTGGCTCTGACGGACAACTTCATTCCAGCCCGTGTCAATGAGGACTAATCCCTTTGGATGTTCAATCAGATAACTTGAAACGGGTAAGGTGACTTGATTAACGTGTGACCGGAATAACCCGGTGAATGCCAGTGGGTTACGGTAATAATCGTGAAATGGAAGTGCACGGTCTACTTTTACTAAGCCGGTGTGCAATACGTGAATTTTAATGTCTGTTGTCATTTTGATGACCTCCATAATGAATGTTTGTTTCGATTTGATAAATTCATTATGAAGGCTGATTTAGCAGTATACCAGACACAATAGTAGTCATTGTGTATCATAAATTACATAGTATTTGAAATCGATTATGAACATCTCGATAATTTAACGTTTCGGCGATGGCAGCGATGTGGTGAACGAATGATTTACTGTCAACCGAAAAGCGATGACCATTATGTTGGTCATCGCTTTTCATAACTATTGTTAAATTCATGCTATACATCAATGTTGCTAGAATTTTCGTCTGAAAAAACGGCTTTATAATATTCCTCAAATTCCGTGTCATTCATTTTCATTAGCTTTTCAGGAACTTTGCCGAGATTTTATCGGCAGACTCATCACTACTATAAACGTGACCTTCACGATCAACACTAGTTCTTACTTTTTCCGCCATCAAATATCTTCTCCTCTCGCTATGAAACACTTCTTTTAGCCAAATTACGGGAACTACTTTGATTTTCGTCGATCTAAATGCTGCCCATAGACAGGCCCACCAATAAAAACAAGTGAGATCAAACCCCATGCTAGAGGAGTCAACACGTCTGGAATCGCATTGCCGATAACCATAATGATTAAACCAGTGACAATCAATCCACGGCCCATAAGTAAGAGCATCACCCTTGTAGCATGCTCACTTTGTTTCACGTGAAAACCGATTGAAAATGTTTCGTGCACGGGTGGCAGGTACATCAACAACATCCCCGCTAGACCCGAAATTATGGCAATAATTGACGCATAGCTCGCCTGAAAATCGTTTGGAAACAGGCACACAGTCGAGCTATATACCAAAAAAGACAGTCCGTTGGCCGTTGCTACTTTTAGCTTCATCGACAGCGACCACTGAACAAATGTCCACGCACCAACCATGAATGGTAACCGCATGTAAATTGCATAAACTAGAGCAATAATCGCAAATACCACAAACTTATTTTGCCAAGCAATTTGTGAACCCAAACGCAGCCAAATCATTAGCACTATTAACACGTTGCCGATGTTTATACTCCACCATAGCCACCAGCGTTGATGATGTGTCATCTCAATCGCCACCCGATACGTTTGCGCACATAATACACCCGTCGAGCGACAATCAACAATCAACCAACCTCAGCTTTCGCAGGATAACTTATGAACGTTTGCGGAACCAGTGAATCGCACGAAAATCCATCGCGAGCGCCATGACGGCCAAAATAATCATGATGCCGCCGACAATGTCCATACCAGAAAGCGAAATACCGAGAAAAACAATCGAGAAAGCTGTCGCAGACAATGGTTCAAACGCATCAAGTAAACTCGCCGTCGTCGGTAAAATATGTTTCAAACTAATCGCAAACAGAATAAACGCCAATAACGTCCCGATGACGATAATGACACTCATCAGCAACCAATCGGACGTCGCTAAATGAACCGGATTTGACCAAACTGGACCAAAAACATTTAGGGACAGACCAGCAACCAGTAATCCCCATCCGGTGGTCGCAAATGAACCATACTTACGTAACAATCCACGTGGCAATAGTGTGTTAGTAGCTACTCCAATAGCAGATAAACCGCCCCAAAACAAAACTGCACCAGACACCGCCAATGAATTGAAATGACCATGTGTGATGATTAGTAACGTGCCACCAAAGGCTAGGATCATGCCAATAATTTCTGCACGTGTCGGTAATTGATGATGAAAAATTATGTAATAAAAGGCAATTACAAATGGGCCTAAAAATTGCAAAATCGTGGCGATAGAAGGATTGCCAGCATGCACGGCATTAAAGTAAAACAGTTGCACTGGGATCAGGCCAAGTAATCCGTACATAACGAGTTGCAGGGCATCACGTTTGTTGCGCCAAATTGCCACGGATTGTCCCTGAGTGAGACTCACTAAAATCATGATCAGACCGGCAATTGTCATTCGTACCTGACTGACCCACAGCGGTGTAATCGCGTGATTATGGTGGAACAATGCACTGGCCGCTACCCCTGAAATGCCCCAGCAAATGCCAGCTGTACACGCCAGCAGTATCCCGAGCGCCTTGTTTGGCCGCGGTGTCGTTGCCTTTTTCGAACGTGCTGAGGTCACTTTAGACTCAACACTTGTTGCTTGTGTTTCCATTCAGACACTCCGTTTCAAATCTTTTTCCATGTTGAACCACACTTCATCGGCATGCTGTGAATCAGCCACGCCTGCATTAACGTACCCATTTTTCTCATAAAATGGAATTCGGTCTGCCAGACACGTCAGCGACATTGATTCGCGACCAGCTTTTGTAGCTACCTCAGCTAAGGCTGTCAATAATTTGCTCCCAATTCCTTGACCACGCGTTTCTGGTGCCATAGCAATCGTAAACACCAATTGATGACCACCGGTGGGCAAGTTTTTAGGTGTGTCCTCGTACATCCAATCAGCGACATACCGTTCTTTGACAGCCGGTCCCACGATAAATCCCAACACGTGACCATCATCTGCCCGGGCGACTAAAAAAGTGTCAGGTAAGGTCGCTAAACGCTCCCGATATGTGTCTAGCGAAGCCGCCTCTGCCGCATTAAAACCCGCTTGCTCAATTGCTTCAATTTGTTCCAAATCTGCTGTCTTTGCTGACTCAATTCTCATTTTAAATCCCTTTTTCTATTGATTATTATCAATTACCTGCGTGCCATACTTTAGCAATTGCCGTGCGTAATCGCGGCCACCCTGTTGCTGTTTGATCTGTTGCTTCAACGTCGTCAACTGATCTGTAATGATCCCATCAACATCAATGTTCATCATTTTGTCCATTGAATCGCTGTCATTAACTGTCCACGCAAACACTTTCTTGTGCTCACGGTGAGCACCATCGACAAAGCGGTCATTTAACGTTGTGTACTCCATCGTATAGAAGTTGGCCTTTGTTTGCGGCACCCCGATAAAGTTAAACGGCAAAATATAGCCAACCGTCAGTGCCGGCTTTTGCGTTTTAAGCTGCTCAACGACCCCATAGTCCAGCGAATGGATAATATCATGATGGGCGAGTAAAGAATCACTATAATGTTTAATAAACCGGTTGACGAGTTCGCGTCGGTTTTGACCTGCGTTAAGTTTGATTTCAACTAATAGCTTTTGGTGCATCCGCTGTGCAGAATGAAGATAGTGATCAAACGAATCGATTTTTGTTTGGTGACCATTTTCATGAATCGTCGTATCCGTTAAACCAGCGAGCTTCTGCCGATCAACCGTCTGATTTTTACCAGCCAAAGTGCTTAAGTTTGGATCATGCATGACAACAAACTTGTGATCACTGGTTTCTTGAATATCCATCTCCACGTACGTCGGATGTTGCTTATGCGTAGCAGTTAGCGCCTGTACGGTATTTTGTACGCCGTTACCATTGTCAACACCGCGATGGGACAACGTTTGCGGGTTAACGACCAACAATCCAGCGAAATAACTATAACCATAGCCGGCAAACACAATTGCGACCACTGCAAACGCAACTGGTACAGCAACGCGCCACCACGGTTTGGCCTTAACATAGGGTAAGTCGGGCAATAATTCAAGTGCGTGCACGTCATACTCTTTCATCAGCTGCAAACTCAAGTCCAGCACCCACACCGTCGCTAAAATCGAAATGGTATAGTTAACCAATGTCAGTAAATTGAAGTTTACGATAGCCGCTGTTAACGCAGTTGTGTGGCCTTGTGTGTCAAACCACTTTTGGCCAAAGTAAAAACCGCCGAGCATAATCCCGTATAAAATTGAAATGCTCAGGAT
>DMZB01000295.1 GCA_003482405.1 Lactobacillus sp.
GGGCCATGGTAAAGGATTGTATGTGCTGAATAAACAAATGCGACCATTTCGCAATGGTATTTTGTCAGCAGACAGTCGGGCCGAACAACTGGCAGAGCATTTCGAACAACATGTTGGACAGATCTTTGAGGTCAGTCATCAACACATTCTAGCCAGTCAGGCGCCGGTTCTTCTCAGGTGGTTAAAAGACAATCGTCCGAGCGAATATCGCCAAATCGGGGCAGTGTTGTCTAATAAAGACTTTATTCGGTTTCTGCTCACAGGCGAAGCCGTCCAGGAGCGTGGTGATGCTTCAGGGAATAACTTACTGGATTTGTTGACTGGTCAGTACGATGAACGTTTGACAAAGTTTTTTGGAATCAGCGAGATTTTTCAGACATTGCCACCACTGGTTAACGCGACAGATCAATGTGGCACAATTTCAGAAGCAGCTGCTCAGATCACTGGTTTGACGGTGGGCATACCAGTTTATGCTGGTATGTTTGACATCGATGCATGTGCCATTGCAACTGGTGTGCTAGACAGCCAGTTGTTTAGTGTCATCGCAGGGACCTGGAATATGAACATTTTTCCAAGTAATCAAATGGCCGAGCAGGGTACCGGATTGATGAATTCATTATTTCCGACTGGCAATTATTTGGTTGAAGCCTCTAGTCCAACATCAGCAGGCAATCTCAACATCATTATCAAGATGCTAATGACCGCAGAAATTAGGGATGCTGAAGCAAGTGGCAAGACGATCTATGATAATCTCGAAAGCTTTTTGGAAACGACGGATGCGACATTCTCGCAAGTGCTATTCTATCCATTTTTGTATGGCAGCAACCGTGCCCCCGATGCTGAAGGAAGTTTCATTGGCATTCGCAGTACCACGACAAAGTCGGAAATGATCAAAGCAGTGTATGAAGGCGTGTGTTTCGCGCATCGACAACATCTTGAACAATTAGTGAAGGTGCTGGGCCATCAACCTCGTGCGATTCGGATGTCTGGCGGTGCTTGCAATTCACCAAGTTGGGTACAAATGTTTGCGGACGTGTTCAATCTTCCAATTGAATTAACCGATGTTAGTGAATTAGGCGGCCTAGGTGGCGCAATCACAATTGCGGTGGGGTCGCATCTTTTTGGTAGTTTTAGTGAAGCGGTTAACCACATGTCACACGTTACTAAGATCGTTACACCAAATACGGAAAGCGTCGCTTTATACAATCGAAAGTACGCGATGTATGAAAAATTCGGTGCTGCGATGGATGGTCAATGGAAAGCCTTTAATCAAATGCAGAAAGAGATGGCAGAAAATGACAACTAATGCACTTGGCATTTATGAAAAAGCATTACCACAAAAGTTAACCTGGACGGAAAAATTTAACTTAGTTCATGAGCTTGGCTTCAATTTTTTAGAGTTCTCAATTGATGAAAGTGATGAACGGTTAGCACGGCTGGACTGGTCTCGCAAACAACGTGAAGACTTCCGCCAGGCCATGTGGCAGACCAACAGTCGAATCAATACGATGATGCTTTCAGGGCATCGTCGCTTTCCACTTGGCTCCGCAGATCCAGCGGTCAGGCAAAAGGCGTTGGAGATGATGTCTAAGGCAATCGACCTCGCCGTTGATCTCGGGATCCGTAACATTCAGATGGCCGGATACGATGTGTACTACGAACCAAAGACGGTTCAGAGCCGTGAATGGTTCGTTGAAGATTTAACACGTTGTGTCGAAATGGCGGCTAAGAAGTTGGTTATGCTTTCAATTGAGACAATGGATGATCCATTTCTGAATTCTTTGAGCAAAATTGCACACATTAAAAAGGAGATTCCTAGCCCATGGCTACAGGGCTACCCGGACCTGGGCAATATTTCTGCATGGCCGGAAAATAATGTGGCTGAAGACTTAGAAAACAATATGGATGATGTTGTTGCGGTTCACTTGAAAGATACAAAACGAGTTACACCAACTTTTAAGGGACAGTTCAAAAACGTGCCTTTTGGTGACGGTGATGTTGATTTTGAAGGATGTTTGAAAACCTTGAAGCGCTTGAATTATTCGGGGAGTTACACGGTCGAAATGTGGACAGAGACGGCATCCGACCCTGTTGCAGAGGTTAAGAAGGCAAAGCTGTTTTTCGACCATCTATTCACTAAATTGGATATCAAACAAGAACCCGTCCGTAACACAACGATACAGGAGGCAAACTAATGCTCGAACAATTGAAGCAAGAAGTTTATGACGCTAATATGCAATTGCCAAAGTTGGGTCTCGTGACCTTTACTTGGGGGAATGTGTCTGGAATTGACCGGGAAAAGGGTTTGTTTGTGATTAAACCTTCTGGCGTGGATTATGAACAGTTGAAGCCAGCTGACATGGTTGTGGTCAACTTAAAGGGTGAGGTCGTTGAAGGCGACATGAATCCGTCAAGTGATACACCGACACACACGGTGTTGTATAATGCCTTTCCCAACATTGGTGGGATTGTACACACGCATTCCCCGTGGGCTGTTTCGTTTGCTGCGGCTAAAATGGATGTGCCAGCTTTTAACACGACAGCAGCGGATACATTTTACGGTGACGTACCGGCAGCGGATGCACTCACACAAAAGGAAATTGAAGAAGACTATGAAGGCAATACTGGCCGTACAATTGTCAAAACGTTCAAGGAACGTGGTCTCGACTACGAAGCTGTTCCTGCAGCATTAGTTAGTCAGCACGGACCGTTTGCGTGGGGACCAACGCCAGATAAGGCAGTGTATAATGCCAAAGTATTGGAAGTTATCGCCGGTGAGGATTATCACACGTTGCAATTGACGCGATCAAATAGTGAACTGCCACAGTACTTATTGGATAAACATTACTATCGCAAACATGGTAGCAATGCGTACTATGGACAGAACAACGCGCATTCAAAGGATCATGCAACACGGGAAAATTAACGATCAAGCTTTTAACTATATAATCAAATTTTTGACTATGTAGTATTATGCGAAATGTGCTTAATGAGTCTCTCTTGAATTGTACAAGTTGCTTATTTGTAACACGATATCTAACATGTCGTTTGTTTCAAATAAGCGGACAATACAATTATGGAGAGATTTTTTTGCGCAAAAAATATTTATTTTGCTCACGAACTTTTGCCGCATCGATTGCGTATGTAGATGATATAATGAGGCCGATAGATGAGCCCATTAAATATATCGAAGGGCGCAATTTCTATCAGCAGAATATTGCGGGTACAAACGATTGCTATCAATTGACCCACAGTCAAAGGACTATTACAAGAAACATTTGATTTGGTATCACGGAACGACATGGTCAAATGCAGAGAGTGTTGTAAAAAACGGTATAATTCCGAACTGGAATATAATTACTTTGAAGGATTTTGGCCCCGCATTTTATCTCACATCTAATAGAGCACAAGCAATTCGCTGGGCACGATTAACTTCCTTTCGGCACCGAAAAACGGTGATGGCCCAAGAGGACGTCATCCCGGCACTCCTAAAGATTAAAATCAAGACTGCGGTGTTACTAACTACAAGGTCTCAAGAATTTGCTTACGCAGACGAACGCTGGGCGCGGGAAATTTTAATTAATAGAACATCATTAAGTAACTCGAGAAAATTTGAAGTGGAATACGGCCCAGTGGCGGATGGCAGAATTAATAGAGCACTATTACGTTATCAGCAAAGTCAGAATTTACAGGCATTTAGGGCCGCAATTTCTAATTCTTTATTTGATCAACAATATGATCAACTTGCAGTGATCTCATCTCGAATTTGTTCACAGTTAGACATTGTTTCGGTGCAGAAACTAGGAAAAGGAGACTTTTAATAATGAGACTGACAATTGATGAAGAAGTGAATCGAAATTTTTTTAATGATATGACAGATTATGTTATGAAAGAAGGTCATATGTCCCACGAAAAAGCGGAACATCTTGTTAATCCATTACGCAGTACAATCGATACAAATATGCCATATGTTCAGCATACTGGACCAATTTATTTTGCTATGAGGTTGTTGATGCGGGAAGGGATAATTCCTTACAAGGCGATCTAAGTATTAGAATAATAATGCGAGCTGATTTAAATGTAACAAAGCAGTCATCAGATAAAGAAGATTGTTAGATTAATTAACGAGCAGTAGGCGGTAAAATGCCAACCGGTCACAAATTGAAAAGGGTGTAACATGTTTCGTCAAATGAAACACGTTACACCCTTTTTGTGTCGCGTTTTGATTTCCTTGAAAGCGCTTCATTTTTGAACGACTGGCCGTTAAGCTATTCCCGTAATCAAGAAAAACAATACAGAAAAGGGAGCACAACATCATGCAAAAACGTGATTTTATCGATACGAATACCTACACCAAAGAAGAAATCCAATACATGATCGATTTAGGAATTAAATTAAAGCAATCGATCAACGCCGGTTATTATCCACAAGTTTTGAAGGATAAGACACTTGGTATGATCTTCGAACAATCCTCAACTCGGACTCGGACTTCTGCCGAAGCAGCCATGACTGAACTTGGTGGTCACGCACAATACTTAGCACCTGGTCAGATTCAACTTGGTGGACATGAAACCATTGAGGACACATCGCATGTTCTGGGTAACATCGTTGACATCATCGGTGCTCGTGTTGAACGTCACAAGACGGTTGCCGAAGTTGGTAAATTCGCGCAGGTTCCGGTTGTTAACTTTATGAGTGATTACAACCACCCAACTCAGGAACTTGGCGACATCATCACCATGAGCGAACACCTCCCAGAAGGTAAGCAGTTGAGTGACTGCAAGATCGTCTTCGTTGGGGATGCCACACAAGTTTGTGTATCAACCATGTTTATGGCAACCAAGATGGGCATGGATTTTGTTCAGTTTGGACCTAAGGGCTTCCAAATCAAACCTGAAACGTTGGCAATTGGTAAAAAGAATGCTGAAGTTTCTGGCGGATCAGTTCTGGTTACAGAAGATGCTGATGAAGCCTTGAAAGATGCTGACTTTATCTACACCGACGTTTGGTACGGCTTGTACGAATCAGAATTGCCAAAGGACGAACGGATGAAGATCTTCTATCCGAAGTACCAAGTTAATGCAGACCTTGTTTCAAAGGCATCAGATCACGTTAAGTTCCTTCACTGCTTGC
Organism: Lactobacillus sp.; assembly: GCA_003482405.1. Lineage (GTDB taxonomy): Bacteria > Bacillota > Bacilli > Lactobacillales > Lactobacillaceae > Furfurilactobacillus. The sequence continues at coordinate 5,134 of DMZB01000295.1, forward strand.
CAGCCTCACGTGGTGAAGAAGTTACTGATGAAGTGATCGACTCTGATTACTCATTGGCTTGGGAAGAAGCCGGTAACCGTAAGACAGCAATGCGTGCAATCTTCACCTACTTATTGAACCCACGTATCAAGAAGCCTACAGAAGCCGAAGCTAAGAAGTATCAAAGCGAGATTGACGATTTATTGGCACACCAAGTCGACACCAATCTTGTTAACGACTAAGCCTATTTCCAAGCAATCTGGGTAGTTGCGTGAAAGGAAATTACGATGAATAAGCAAAAGAAAAAGTTTCGGCTATTTGATGCAGTGCTGATGGCGGTGGTAGTTGTTCTGGTGGTTGAGTCCGCCGCACCAGCTGCAGCGATTGGGCCATCACAGTTCTTCTGGTGGATCTTCCTCCTGATTCTGTTCTTCATTCCATATGGATTGATCTCCTCAGAACTAGGAACGACTTACGTTGGTGATGGTGGTTTATACGACTGGGTCAAACAAGCGTTTGGACGTCGCTGGGGCGGGCGTTTAGCCTGGTTATACTGGTTGAACTATCCGCTCTGGATGGCGAGCCTTGGGGTTCTGTTCGTAGAGGTTGCCAGTCAAATTTTCAGTGTTCACTTCAACACGTTTTGGACGATTGTGATTGAACTTGGATTTGTCTGGACGGTTGTCATCTTTGGAAATAAGTCAATCAGTGAAAGTAAATGGATCATGAATCTGGCGGCGTTTGCCAAGATTTTTACCATTCTGTCACTAGGGGTGATGGGCATTTACTTTGCAGCAACCAAGGGACTGGCAAACAACTTTACAGGGACCAATTTGTTACCGAAACTGAATCTTTCCAGTTTGAGTAACCTTTCCGTAATTATCTTTAACTTTCTTGGCTTTGAAGTGGTGGCAACCATGGCTGATGACATGGACAACCCGAAGAAGCAGATTCCACAAGCCATTATCTATGGCGGAATCTTAATTGCTTTCTTCTATCTGTTGGCTGCTTTCGGAATGGGTGCCGCCATTCCAACGGACAAACTATCTGCATCGTCCGGTTTGATCGATAGTTTCGTGCTGATGATTGGTCACATGAACTGGTTTGTGATTATCATTGGGATCATGTTCTTATACATTCTGGTGTCAGAGATGATTTCTTGGGCACTGGGTGTCAATTACGTGGCTAACTACGCAGCTAAAGACCACGCACTACCAGCAATCTTTGGTAAGGAAGATGCTAAGGGGATGCCAGTAGGCACCGGTTATTTGAACGGAGTCATCGCTTCAGTATTAGTCATTGCGTCGCCGTTTATTCCAAATCAAAATATTTTCTGGGCCTTCTTCGCATTAAACGTTGTTGCATTGTTATTGTCATACACGATGATGTTCCCAGCATTTTGGAAATTGCGTCGTGATGATGCAGACCGTGAACGCCCATTCAAAGTGCCTGGTGGCAAATTAGTCATCAATCTCATGACTTGGATCCCAGAAGTACTGCTGATTACCACGATTTTACTTTCGATTTTGCCATTAAATGGTTCATCGACAGAACTTGCCAACAAAATTCCAATTTTGGTTGGTACGATTCTTGCGGTTGTAATCGGTGAAATTGTCGTGCGGTACGCAGAAAAACATGCAGATCGACCCGCAAAAGAAAAAGATTCACGAGAAAATGTCACGAATTCAGTTAACACTGATGGAAAGGATTAAGTAAACGATGAAAACATTAACGAGTACACCTCAACAAGACGGTTACCGGATGCCCGGCGAATTTGAACCACACCAAGGCGTCTACATTTTATGGCCACAACGGCCAGATAATTGGCGCAACGGTGGTAAGCCTGCACAACACACGTTTGTTAAAGTAGCAGAAGCTATTTCACAATTCGAACATGTCACAGTTGGTGTAAACGACGATCAGTATGAAAATGCACGGACGATGTTACCTGACAACGTCGAAGTTGTCGAGATTTCAAACGATGATTCGTGGGTCCGTGACTGCGGTGCGACATTTGTTAAGAACGACAAAGGTGGGTTGCGTGCCGTCGACTGGACGTTTAACTCATGGGGTGGTTTGGTCGATGGTCTGTACTTCCCATGGGACAAGGATGACCGTGTTGCCCAAAAGATGGCTGAAATGGAACGCGTTGACCGTTATCGTTTGGATGACTTTATCCTTGAAGGTGGCTCGATTCACGTCGATGGTGAAGGGACACTGATCACTACTGAAGAATGTTTGTTATCAAAGGGTCGGAACTCTCAATTATCCAAGGAACAAATTGAAGAGGTTTTAAAGGCTCACCTGAACCTGAAAAAAGTGATCTGGTTGAAGAACGGGATCTATAACGACGAAACCAACGGTCACGTGGACAACATCGCTAACTTCGTTCGTCCAGGCGTGGTAGCCCTAGCTTGGACTGATGACAAGGATGACCCACAATACAAAATCTCCAAAGAAAACTTAGACATTCTTGAAAACGCAACGGATGCCAAAGGACGTCACATTAAAGTCGTTAAACTGGAAGTGCCAAAGCCTGTCCGTATTTCTAAGACGGAAAGCGAAGGTGTTGATGCGGTAGATGGCTCATTGCCACGTCAAGAAGGCGATCGTTTAGCTGCCAGTTACGTTAACTATTACACGGCTAACGGCGGAATCGTTTACCCAACGTTTGGCGATCCAGCAGATCAGAATGCTCAAAAGGTATTGGAAGAGCTTTATCCTGACCGCAAAGTTGTAGGTGTACCAGCTCGTGAAATCTTGCTTGGCGGTGGGAATATTCACTGCATTACGCAGCAGATTCCAAAGGCATAGGTGATTAATATGGCAGGTAGAAAAATTGTTGTTGCACTCGGTGGTAATGCCATCTTAACGGATGACGCGAGTGCACAAGCACAGCAGAACGCTTTACGTAAAACTGCTGCATCATTGGTCCAATTCGTTGAACAAGGCGACCAGCTGGTGATTTCCCACGGCAATGGTCCGCAGGTCGGTAATTTATTACTGCAACAGGCCGCTGGTGCTACGGATAAAAACCCAGCGATGCCAATTGATACAGCTGTTTCAATGACGCAGGGCAGCATCGGCTATTGGTTACAGAATGCGATGGACGAGGCGCTGGCAAAAAAAGGGATAACGCAATCTGTTGCGACGCTTGTCACACAGGTGGAAGTATCAGCTGATGACCAAGCCTTTACCAATCCTTCGAAACCAATCGGGCCGTTTTACACTGCTGACGAGGTTAAGTCACAGCGCTCAGACCATCCCGACTTTACGTTTGTCGAAGATGCAGGTCGTGGTTACCGCCGCGTCGTGCCCTCTCCCAAACCAATCAATGTGGTTGAAGCGGATGTCGTCAACCACCTTGTGGACGCTCATGTGATTCCCATCTCAGTCGGTGGCGGCGGCGTTCCAGTTGTGAAGGAAGGCTCACGTTACGTTGGCCGTGAAGCAGTGATCGACAAAGACTTCGCATCGGAAAAATTAGCTGAACTGATTCACGCGAATTTGCTCATTGTATTGACAGCTGTCGACAACGTGTATGTCAACTTTAATCAACCAGATCAAAAGAAGCTGACTACTGTCACGGTTGAAGAATTGCAACGTTATATGGATGACAACCAATTTGCACCGGGTTCAATGCTGCCTAAGATTCAGGCGGCGATGGACTTTGTCAACCACACAGATGGTGGTCAAACGGTGATCACATCATTGGATAACATCGGTGAATTCTTGGCTAATGGTGCAGGTACAACGATTGTTAAAACGAAGTCACGTAGTCGTGTGACTGTTTCAAATAATTAAGAGTCGGCATTGGTGGATCTCTAAGCCCATCAATGCCGATTTTGTTTTTTATATGCACGGGCAGGTGGCTAAATTAAACGATCGATCAGTCGTTATTTAGCATTTAAAGATAGCGACAAATCACCTAGATAACGTAGGTTTAGAGTATATTTATTGAGGTAGCATAAATCCCAAGCATTGGAGAATCCATATGAAAATAAAAAAGTTACCACCAGTAAATGGCGTTCGCATGGTGGCAGAACGTGAACCCCAGCAGGACGCCTACATGATTTGGCCGGAGCGGCCCGATAACTGGCGAGATGGGGCTAAACCGGCGCAGCATGCGTTTGCAAAACTGGCTAATCTGATCGGTAAATTTGAACCGATAACAATGTTTGTCTCGAGCAAACAGTATTTAAATGCCAGACATTTATTGAATGATACGGTGCGCGTGCTTGAAATGAGCAGTGACGATGCGTTTATCAAGGATACAGGGCCAATCTACATTGACGTCGCTGGTCAACTGCGTGGGGTGGCCTTTGGATTTAACGCGTGGGGCGGGTTACTTGATGGCCTGTATTTTCCATGGGATCAGGACCAACTGATTGCCAGTAAACTCGCTGAGCTCAATTATGTGCCTTACTATGACGAACGCAATTTAAATGTCGAGGGCTGTTCAATTATTACTGATGGACAAGGAACACTGATTACAACTGAAGATGTGTTACTGTCCGAGGGTAGAAATGCAGGGCAGTCCAAAGAAGAAATTGAAACCGTTCTCAAACGCTATTTGGGTGTCTCTCAGATTATTTGGTTGCAGCATGGCTTCTTCCTTGACGAAACCAACGGCGCAATTGACAACATGATGAACTTTATTGCACCAGGTGAGGTCGTATTAACATGGACGGATGATAAACAGGATCCAATGTACGAAACTGTCCGTCAGGCTGAGGCAATTCTCAACCGGTCAAAGGACGCGCGTGGTCATCAGTTGAAGGTCCATCATTTGAGGATGCCGGCGGTTCAAACTGTTACGAAGACGGAGACTGAATCAATTGATCCAATCAATGGACTGCTGCCGAGAACGGCTGGACAGCGGTTAACGACGAGCTATGTGAATTATGTATTGGTCAATGGGGCAGTGATTGTGCCGCAGTTTGATGATCACAATGATGCGGACGCTGTCAGTCAACTTAAAGCGTTGTTTGTGGATCGTCAAGTGATTCCATTTAACGCACGTGAAATGGTCCTTGGCGGTGGCGGTCTTCACACGGTGGTTCACACGCGTCCAGATGCGACTAGTTTTGGAGGTAAGTAGGGATGAACTTCTTCGAAATTGTCAGCACACATTTACAAAGTTTGACAGATAATGAACGAAAGTTATTTGACTACATTGTGAAACACATGAGTGACGTAAAGGACATGTCGATTCGTGAGGTTTCGGCAACGTGTTTTGTTTCGACGGCAACGTTTTTACGTTTTGTCCGTAAGATCGGCTTTTCAGGTTACAGTGAGTTTATTACTGTTTTAAAATTTACGACTCGAGATAATGAAGCAGGCAGAAAAGAAGATCACACTAGCCAGTTTGTTGTCGATCAAACAAGTTATCGTGAAGACTACTTAAAGAATATTGAAGAGACGGTTCATGTTTTACGCCCAGAAATACTACATCAACTGACTGCTAAATTGTCGCACACGCGGACAATTTTCATTTTTGCACGCGGACTGAGCAAAAGCGCGGCTCGGTATATCACAAATTTGTATCAGCTATCCGGGTTCAGCGTTTCATTCCCAGAGGATCAACTTTATCGGCGTGCTGCCATGGATCACATTACATCCGATGACCTTATTTTGATCATTGATTATACCGGCGAAGAACCAGAGTTTGTTAGTCTGATTCAGCAAATTTTTAAGGACCCGATTGACCGACCAATGGTATTGTCAATCACGGGAGCAGACAATAACACCATTCAGAATCTTAGCGACATCAATTTCTATACATTTGTCGATCAGTTAAAATCACGCGAAGGTGTTGAAATTGGGTCGCGAGTCAGCGCAATCGTCATTATGGAATTAGTCTTGTACCAGTGGTTGGAAGAATGAAAAATTCTTTGACGATTATGTTGAATCGAGATATAGCCCGGACAGGATTAAAACGTAGACTGTGAAAACTAAAACAGGACTCGCTTAAGCGTCAAATTAATATCAATGAAACATAAACAACATATTATCGCTCCATAAAAAGGCTATCATAAGTGTAGTCAAACGAATGGAGAGCAAAAATGACAATCAGAACAACAACACAATTGGTGACTCTTTTTTCAGATCCACAACATATACATTCACGGCAGTTTACGAAGTCACACCGCCTGATTATTATTTCCGCCGCATTGATCGATTTATTGGCGGCACATCAAATTACATTTAAGAAAATCGGCAGTAAGCAACTCGTGACAAACGATGAGGCCCCAGTAGACGAGGCTTTGAACTTGATGACTATGTTTATCAAAGTTCACGAACCGACTTTGCAGGAAGTACTGAGTTACTACAGTCGTGTACAGCACTTTTCGCGATTGATTGAGGCCATTATTTCGCATTCATCGTTAGCAAAAACAATTATTGTTGAGCAGGGCGGTTTTTTAAACAACAAGGACGTTTACGTTGCAACATCGGCTTCTTTGAAACGAGTTGAAGACCATATTCAACATTTGTTGTTGGCGCCAACAGGGTGGACGGATAAAGACGTCGCGTTTTTGACATTGTATGAAGCTGGCAATCTCGGCAGTAAGATGTTGACGCAAGCGCAACGTGTCAGACTAAGAGAACAACTTGCACAGTACACACATGCACCTGAGAATGAGTTTGTGTTCAGTGCGTTACGTAGTTTACTCGCGTTATCGGACGAAATTATCGCTTCATAGTGATAGACAGACAAGAAAATTCAGAACAAGGGTCATGGGAAATCCAAACGAGAGGGATTTTCTGTGGCCCTTTAAAATGAAAACGAATAATTGCAACTATTGGCGTAAAATCAGGCTTTTTCATTGTTGCTTTCATACCTATGTTCCAAATCATCTTCTTTTCTGAAAACAAAGTATCGTACAATATGTTATGCATAGGAGATGTATTATGAAAAA
>DMZB01000039.1 GCA_003482405.1 Lactobacillus sp.
CATTGGTCAAAAAGGACTACCATAGATGTCGAACATAAAGAAAGGGAGGCTGATTTCAACATGGCAGAAGCAGTTGAAATGACTAAGTTACTAGACGAACCAATGAACGAAGTGTTTGACTGGAGCGACAGCACCCTACCGATTCGCGACGCAGTGTGGAATCACTACATGGATGAGGATACTCACGACACCAACAAGACGGCCGACGAAGTAGCACCTTACATGACCATGAAAGACGACGAACTTAAGGCAGCGGTTGAAAAGTTGTTAAAGAAGTAGTCGCGAACGACAATTAAACATTAACTCAAAACACCAGTTAATCGGGAATCCGACTAACTGGTGTTTTTTCGTTCAAGTCACTAGTGCTTTTTGTGCCCATGAATCGTCGCGGGATCTGGTAAGGCTGCAACATCAGTATCCGTAATGCCATATTGATGGCGCATAAGCCGTTCGATTTTCTCACCCAACGCGTAACTTTGCCGAATCTTCATGTCCGCATCCACATAGATCATCACGTCTAGCGTCACTAAATTGCCGTTATAGTGCGCTTTAAGTTCTGTGATTCCCCGAACACCGTCCACATTTTCAATAACATCTCGGTACATGGCTTCCATACGGGGATCAAAATAATCAGCCAGGTTAAGGCTGCTGTCACGGAAGATTTTTAGCCCTGCATACAAGATAAACAAACCCACGACGATACTGGCGACACCATCTAGCCAAGACAGTTTAAACAACAACGCACCTGCAATCGAAATGAACGTCCCAATGCTTGTAAATGCATCACTTAAACTGTCCTGAGAGGAAGCTGTTAAGGCGGCGTTTTGCAAACGTCGGCCAGCCTGACGATTAAAATACCAAACAACTAACATAATCACGCTCGCAATCCCAGCACCAACCAATGCGATTGGTTGAGGGACAACCCGTGTGTCGGGGTTAATCAAACCGCGAATGCCGCTATAAATAACCTGCAGCGAAATCCCGATCATGATAACACCCGTAACTAGGGTAAAAATCGTTTCTGCTCGAAACCGGGTGAAAAGAACCCGTTGCAACGTTCCCATGTTCGATGATTGACCCGTCATTTTGACACCACGGTCAAACGCGTCATTATCAGTATCTTTCGCAATATGAATACCAATCATAAGTAGCAAACTGGAAACAATCCCAGATAAATTGTTAAAAGCATCCGCACGCAGCGTTTGTGACTGACTCATCGCCGCCAACACGTATTCAATAACAGAAATACTGAGATAAGCGAGCACGTTTAAACCTAAATGACGCATTGCCCCACCGAGTTTACTAATTTCCGTGGCCTGTGTTTTAAGCCAATTTTTCTGTTCCCGTTCAATATGTCGACCAATATGATTATTAATAATTGTCGCTTCTTTCTGCAATACTTGGTCGTTTAGTTGCGTTCGAAATTATTTAAGCATCAATATTCCACCGAACGCCAAACTTATCTGTAACGATTCCGAATGCGCCGCCCCAACTCTTTTTATCAAACGGAATGACGACCTCACCATTGACACCTAATTGGTCGAAAAGTTTCTGACCACTGTGTTCAGAATCTGAATGAATTCCCATGCTAACGGTGGCACCAGGCGTAACAGTCGGCGCACCAGGAATAACGTCCAATGCGACGATCTGAAACGTTGGTAAAACTGATAATACGCCATGAACAATCAATGGTGCTGTCGTTTCATCAGCATCCGGAAATAAGTCACCGGCACGTTGTAAACTTAATTGACCACCAAGAATCGTTTGATAAAATTTCAAGGCCGCCTCTGCCTGACCCGTGAAAGTCAAATAGGGATAAAAGTTCATTTAGCAAACCTTCTTCATTAGTTTTTATTCCAATTTTAGGACGAACTGTACTTATTTCAAACGGTGTGCGTCCTACTTTTAAGATACCATCACAACCCTAACTGTTGATAATATTTTGTATTACGAAAGCCCTCGTTTAAGCACATATAAGTGATTAGCGAAAGCTGACCTTTTCGTGCAGGAAATTATGCATTTTCAGTGCGAAACGACTACAATAATAATTGTAATTGAGATTTGGGTTATGAGGTTTCATAACCGCTGAAAGAGGTGAACATACATGGCACAAGAATTCCCAGCAGGTCAAGAGGCCGCAGAGGAACGTCGGACAGTCAATGTTGATGGTGTTGAAATCACCCTGTTCGTTCGCGACGACAAGTTTAACAAGTAATGTTTGTTTACAGTAATAAATAAGCGCATCGAGGTCGTTTTCAAACGATTATCGATGCGCTTATTTTGTTGCAATCTATTTCAGAAATAAAATCTGTGCTTCAAACATTCTATCCCAATAGCCGTTACGCCATGCAGGTACGCCGTTTCGTGGGACCGGTCTCAACCCGCAAAAACAGCGGTTTTCAACCTCGATTCTGAGCCGTCAAAAACCAACGTCTCAGAACTCGTCCCGTAGTTGCCGGTCGCTCACGCTTCCAACAACTACTTTCACCAAACTCTGTACCTGCCTTGCTTCACTTTCCAAGTAAAAGTTTAATCCGAACTAAGCTTCCTCAATCGGCTCAACGCTGACATTGTCTAGTATGCGTTCCACTTTAAAATTCAGTTCTTTATAAAATTTACCAGCTGCCGTTTTTTTTAATGGCCAATTAAGATGGACCATCTTCTGTCCTGGATTTTGAAGACACATTGTTTTGATTAGTGTGCGCGCAATTCCTTGATGGCGATGACGTTCATCAACAATAATGTAATTAAGAAACAAATTGTCAGCATCGCGCGCATACTGGTTAAATCCAACAATCTGATTGCCATCAAAGCATACGATCAGTGTCGACTGGTCGAAGTCTGACAACACCGTTTCAAACGCAGCTTGGCCTCCCGTAAAATTGTTATCAAACAGTTTAAAGCAACCGTCCTTTACGGTGGGTATTAGCGGATCATCGACTTCGAGTTGGTACGTTTGTAGCTTAAATCCTTGAGCAATATTCTCGGTCAATTGACTCAGTTGATGAACCTCCGCAGTTAATCTGCGATGACTTGAGACTTGAACCGAACGTTTAATCGTAGAACTTTCATCAAAGTACTGGCTCAAATTAGTGCCAAAAAAGCTTAAGTGGGCAGGCTCCGTTTGTACCAAATAATTAACTAGTTGCTGTCTAACCGTCAGATCGTCGCCAAATGGTCCCCACACTTCTGCCATCCATCTTTGATCTTCCCGCCATCGTTCAATCAATGTGATTCCGATTAATTCACCTTGTTTATCCAAAGTATACAAAAAATAATGTTCAGCCATTTCATTAATATCGCTGAGCATTTTTTCGACACTATCAGAAACAAAACCACAAAACGTTGGGTCCTGATTATGAT